>CAZTDK010000160.1:0-10233 GCA_964611965.1 uncultured Binatia bacterium (SeqCode)
CCGGCGAATCTATACACGCTCACTTGTTGTGGTGACGGGCCGAATGGCGACGGCACCGACGGCGACACCACATTGTGCGACAGCGGCCCATGGTACGAAGCCTGCTTGCCATCAGCCCATGAAGAGTCAGTCCATTCGCGAACTGACCAGTCGTCACAACATGGTGCTGGTTCGTTGGGTACTCATCATTGCGACGTCGTATCTTCTCATCTTCAGTCGAGGCGCCAGCACGGTTTCGCCCGGCGTCGCCTTGTTCATCGCATTCTACCTGGCATCCAACATTGCGTTGTCGGCGGCACTTCCGCGCCTGCATTCGCGGCCGCGCTTTGATATTGCCGTCGTGGTGTTCGACACTGTCGCGGTCTCCATCGCGATCCTGCTGACAAGAAACGGCGGCGGCGATTTCTTTCCCGTTTATTTCCTGGTCGTCTTCCTTGGCGCCCTCACGCAACGGCTCGGGCTGCTCGTCGGTGCCGCGGTGCTAATCAGCATCGTGCACGTGTCCACGATTTCACAGTTCGTCAGCATCCACGACCTGCTCAGCGAGGGCTACATTCTGCGCATCCCGTTCCTGCTCGCGGTGGCGCTCTTCTTCGGCTACGAGGTCGAAAGCACGTACCAGCGCGAACGACTTGCCGATGCAGCGGCGCGCAAGCAGCGACGCGTCGATTTCATGGCGGCGATCACGCACGATTTGAAGAATCCGCTCGGAGTGATCCAGTCGCTCTCAGAGCTGCTGCTCGACGGCAGCGCCGGAGCCCTCACCCCCGAACAGGCGTCGCTCGCCCGCCGGATTCACGCCAGCGTGGTCCATGTCATCCAGCTCGCGGTGAATTCACTGGACGCCACACGTATCAAGTCGGGCCACCTGACGCTGCTGCGCACCCCCGCGAGCCTGGCGGACATCGTCGAGCGGGTGGTCGTGCGGGCTCGTAGTGCAAGCGACCTGAAGGAGATCGCGCTGCAGTGGTCCGCACAGCCGGCGCCACCTCTCGTGGCAATCGACGTCCTCCAAATGGAACGCGTGGTCGCCAACCTGCTCGACAACGCCATCAAGTACACGCCACCCGGCGGCAACGTCGGCGCGACCATCACCACACTCGCCGGGGAGCTGACGCTGGAAGTCAGCGACAACGGCCCCGGAATTCCATCGGCAGAGCTCCCAACGATCTTCGACAAGTATCAGCGGCGGGCGGCGACGATCGGTATCGCGGGGACCGGTCTCGGGCTGTTCATCGTCAAGGCCATCGTCGCGGCGCACGGAGGAACGGTCGACGCGCATAGCACCGTCGGGGCAGGAACCAGCATCACGGTACGCCTGCCTACCGCCCAGGCTGACAGTCAGGCCGCGGGTGCCCGCATCCTGCACTCGACGCCGCGCCGCTGCTGGCGCCTGTCGTGGAACTGACCGCGACGGCTCACCCACCGGATCCGATCGAGTAGCCCGATCGCGCCATTGCCGTGCGTCATGCTGCGCGGCATGCGGATTTCCTTGGTTGCAGTTGCCCACCGCGCCGTTGTAAGCAGCAGCGCATCACAGTGAAGCGATTTGTCGTCATCAGTGGCTTGTTGATCGGAGCTGCCCTGGCAGTGGGTTCGCTGGGCGGCGTGCCACGCAATGGGCACCCTAGCGCCACATCGGCCGGCGAGGACCGTCACCTGGAGGGCGACGGCGACGGCGATTTCTCTCTCATGCGGCAGCTGCCCGGCGAGCTGGCGGCCGATATGACGCTCGCCGGCACGGCCCGCCGCGTGATGCAGCGGCCGGCCACTGCGGCGTTGATGCAACAGCGCGGCGGATATGGAATCGATTTGCTGGTCAATGACCCGTCGTTGGACCGGCCGGAGCACACAACGCAGAGCGAGCCCACCATGGCGGTGCGTGGCAGCACCATCTGCGTCGGCTACAACGACACGAACAGGGGCAACGTTCCCAACCCGTTGTCCGGCTTCTCGCGCTCCGCCGACCGCGGCGCCAGTTGGACCGATCGCGGCTACACCGGACCCCTGCGGTTTTCAGATCCTGTGCTGGCGGTGCACAAAGCCAGCGGACGCTTCTACTATGCCTCCCTGTCGGTATTGTTGAACCTCGCACCGTCGGTCGGCGTCGCCACCTCGACCGACGACTGCCAGACTTTTCCTACGCTGGCGAACGCCAGCCCGAGCGCCGTGAGCGCCGATCTCGAAGACAAGCCGTGGATCACCGTCGACAACAGCGGCGGCGCCTATGACGGCAACGTCTACGTCTGCTGGACGCGGTTCGTGAATGAGCTGAGCAACGGTCCCAAGAGCGGCGAGATCCATTTTTCGCGCTCGACCGACGGCGGCGCCACGTTCACCGACGAGCAAACGCTGTCCCCGTCCACCGACGAGTTCCCGTTTGACTGCAATCTTGCCGTCGGCGCCCACGGGGAAGTCTACCTCGCGTGGTCGGATCGCAGCGCCCACAACCCGCTGCGCTTTCGGCGTTCGTTCGATGGCGGCCGCACGTGGGATGTCCCGGTGCAGGTCAATACGCAGCCGATCCGTGAGCCGGGAACGGACCGCCCGGTCACCTGCGAGGCCGGCAGCGTGCGCTCCACGCTGAACGGCGACATCCGCATGCTCGTGCAAGCCACCATGGCGGTGGACCGCACGGGGGGACCGTTCACCGGCAACCTCTACATGGTCTGGGGCAGCGACCCGCCTGGCGACACCGACAATGCCGACATTTTCATCAGCCGCTCCAGCGACGGTGGGCAGACGTGGACTCCGGAGATGCCGCTTGCCGGCGGGACCGACACCGACCAATTCTTCCCTGCCGTCACCGTCGGCGGTGCGGGAACCGTCGCGGTCGCATGGTACGACCGGCGGAACGATCCGGCAAACAACTTCATGATCGATGTGTACACCACGCTCTCCCGCGATGGCGGCGCCAGCTTCGGCGCGCTGCAGCGCATCACGGATGTGAGTTTCCCGGTGCCGCCCATCAACCATCAGCCAGCCGCGTTGGGCAACTTCGATCCGGGCCGCGCCGCATGCTACATGGGCGACTATATCGCCATCGACGCGGACGACACCTACGTTTACTACGCCTGGGGAGACAACCGGAACACGGTCGTCTCCAGCACCTACCCCGATGGCCGGCCGGATCCCGACGTCTATTTCGACCGTCTGTTGATCTCGTGTGGCGACGGGGTTGTCGACGCCAACGAGCAATGCGACGACGGCAATCTGGAAAGCGGCGACGCGTGCGATGCGAATTGCACCTTACCGGGGTGCGGCAACGGAATCGTCGACGCTGGTGAGGAATGCGACGACGGCAACCGCAGCGACGGCGACGGCTGCCAGGCCGACTGCACGCTGGCACCGGCGTTCACCCCGACGATCACTACCTCGCCGACACCAACCACGCCGCCCACAGCTACTCCGACCGCAACACCGGGCTGTGCCGGCGACTGTACGGGCGACGGCACGGTCACCATCGACGAGCTGATCATCGCGGTCAACATCGCGTTGGGGAGCAGCCCGGTCTCCGCCTGCATGAATGCCGATACGGATCACGACGGCAGCGTCACCATCAACGAGATCATTGCGGCCGTGAACACGGCATTGAACGGCTGCGTGTCGCCACCCACGGGTTGAGCCGATCGCTGAGGCGTGGCCGCTCCCATGACTTCACGGCGGCAGATTTTCCGTGACAGCTGGCTGCGCCTCGGCGCAGTGCTGCCGGAGATGCAGCGACGGTGGTTCGGCGCGCAGCTGCTGGGCGGCGTTGCGATCGCCACGAGCACGTGCCTGCTCCTCGGCGTACGCGCAGCGCGCGCCCTACCCTGCGGCGCCTTGCTCGTGGAAGGTGTCTTCGTGCTGGGCACGGGGCTGTGCATGTACGCAGGGTTCTGGCGGCACCGCGCCATGTATCGCGAGCGTTACGGAATGCAAGCGTACCGGCAGCTGTTCTTTCGGTTTCTTGTCCCGTTTTTGATCAGCGCGAGCGCGGCCCTTTACTTTCCTTTGCTCGCCGACGGCAGACGATTCCTCTCTCCGCTCATCGCCAACAGCCTGGCCGCATATCTGCTGATCTCCATGCAGCTCATCGAGTTTCGGGGCGCCCCGATCTTCTGGGATTTCGAGTGGCGCGCCTTTGTCTACAACGTGTTTCCGGAACGCGGGCGGATCGTCACGGCAGGAATCTTCCAATGGTTGCGGCATCCAGTGTATTCAGCAGGCATGCGGTTCAGCTTGGCGTTGGCATTGCTCCGCAACAATTGGTCCGCCATGCTGTGCGCCATCCTCTTCAATGCGGCGCTGTGCTGCTGGGCCGGCGTGGAGGAGCGGGATCTGGAGCGGAAGGACGTGGCTTACGCGCGCTACCGTAAACGGGTGCCGGCATTTTTCGTGACGCGACCGGTACGCTTTTGGACGTTTTTGCTGACAGGGAAGGGAACGCCCGAAAGCTGAAGACGGGACCCGACGTTCCGCCGCGGAACTGTCAGCGACCAGCAATCAGCGATCAGCTCGGAATCTGAGAGTCCCTCTTGGGAGTGGATTCTCGAGCTGAAGGCTGATCGCTGACCGCCGATCGCCGTCCCCCCTACACGAAACGAAATGCACGCTTCATCGCATCTTGTCTGGCAGAATCGCTGCCGACGCTGCAGCTGACCACGGCGGCGCCACAGCGTTCACGTTGGTTGCCGCGGGCAGGCTCCATTCGAATTCGAGAACCAGCATTTTCGCCTTCTCGCGCGAGCTGTCATCCAACATCTCGTCAAACTGCCAGCGTCGAAGAATAGTGATCGCGGCCTGGCAACGCGCGACATCGTCCGGTGTACGCAGCACGCGCTCCATCTCTTCGACCTGGCATCTGACATTGATCTTGTACATGCCCGACCTCCGATTACGCGCGTCCGCCGCCGTCCAGGCTGGATTCCCAGACGCACGGACCGCGCCGCCTCCTAGAAGCGAGGCACCGAGTACCCTGCGCTTCGAACACCCGATATCCGCGGCTGGCTCCATGCATCAAACAACGCCCACTACCTCAAGGAATACTGCCCCCCCTTGTTGCCCGTCAATTAGGGGAAACCCGAGGTCCGCCCGGGGAAATTCCGAGGGGTCTGCCCCCCCCGGCTCGCTCGGGGGCAGGACTTCCGTAAGAGCAAGCGGAGTCGATGAGCCCTCCGGCACGCGCGTCGGCAGAGTTATGGGCGAATAAGCACCGCTTACCCGGGGCGGGGAAATTATCCCCTTTTGTTGAACCTAGTGCATCCGACGCCAACAGTGCCGAGTTTGCCGGACGCCCCTTTTGGGGGATGCGGAATCTATCCCTCGGGTGATTGTCTCTACTGGGTAGCATCAGCTTATGTTGTTGTGCAGGGCAGTGGGAGGAGTGCATGAAAACTATTCATCATGGTACACAGGGGGATCTCCCCAACCGGGGTGCTAGCCTGGGAGGATCTCGGTGGTGCAGTCGCCTCCTGCCCGTAATCGTCGTGTGTGGTGTGCTGTTGGCGGGGCGGGCGGAGGCCACGCAGGTCAGCGGCTCCCTCCCAGTCGCACCGAATCATGGACAGGCGCCCCCGACGGATGTGCTCGTCCCAAGCGAATCGGTCACCATCCAAGTGACATTCCAAAATACAAGCACCGTCACCTCGGGCATCACCCAAGTGCCGGCGGCGGTGAAGCTGATCAATACCGTCACCGCGGGTCCATCCGGCTGCGGCGCCGCGCCGTGTCCCTCGCGGGTCTTCCTCGCATGCAGCGACGTCGGTGGCGGCTGCGGCGAGAATGGCGGCAGTGAGCTTGGAGCGCTGATATTTGACTCCTGCACGACAACCACGGGCGTCGCATCCTGTGTGGTGTCTGGTATCGATCCCAACGAAGTGCTGATCACCTACGTCGCGGGAGGAAAGGCGATCCCCGCCTCGACCCCACCCGGCGGCGAACCCATCGTCACCATCACCGCGCATGCGGCTCCGGGGCAGCAGGTAACCAATCCCGCCACCGGCGAGTTTTTCATCAAGTCCACTACAGGCACGAACAACATCCACCTAGCATCCAATGATTCGGTGCGCGGTTCGACCGGTGGAAGCGCGCCGCTGTTTTATCCGGGCAGCTGTCCGGACGGCGTCGTCGAGAGCAACATGGGCTTTTGCTGCAGCTTGCCGGCGACGTCGGGCAGCTGCGACAAGCGGTTCCCGTGTGGCCAAAATGCGGATTGTGGGCAGGGGCTATGCTGCGACGGCCTGGGAAATTGCAGTCCGATCGAGTCCTGCACGACCGACCAGGACTGCTTCGACCCCGCCTTTACCACCTGCAAGCAACCGCCGGGTGGGACGTGCCTGCTGGAAGCCTGCGACGACGGCAACAACATCAATACAGATAATTGTTCAAATATCTGCCAGCCTCAGTGTCAACTGCAGATTGCCAAGACGGTGGCCAAGGATGATAACTGCGACGGTGTGGCTGACGGCACCTTCAGCGATTCGGTGACGCAAGATATCACCAAATGCGTGGTCTATCAGTTCTGCGTGTCCAACACGGGCGGGCAGGATCTCACCGGCGTCACCGTGAGTGACTCGACCCCGCCGGGCGGGAGTCTGAACTATGGAACCGTCGCGGCGGGAGCAACAAGCTGCCAGCTGGTGCCAACACAGGCCAAGGTGGGGACGTGCACGGGCGGCACCTGTGTATGCCCAGCCCTGGGAACGACTCCGGACACGGCCACGGTCACCAATGCCACGTGCGCGCTCACCCAGGAGGCGGCGTGTACCCAACCGGGCTCGGTATGCAGTGACGGCGCTTCGGTCACCTGTGACAGTTGCCAGATCTCCGTGGCAAAGACCGTCGCGAAGGACAACAACTGTGACGGCGTAGCCGACGGCACCTTCAGCGATACGGTGACGCAGGACATCAGCAAATGCGTCGTCTACCAGATCTGCGTCTCCAACAGCGGGACGTCGGATGTGAACAACGTCCTCGTGGGAGATACCACCCCACCGGGAGGAACGCTGACCTTCGGAACGCTCGCGGCCGGGGTGACGACCTGCCAGTTGATTCCAACCGACGCCAAGGTCGGCACATGTGCGGGCGGCACCTGTGTATGTCCTGCACCGGGAACGACGGCAGATACTGCGACGCTGACCGGCACCTGCGCTGTCGGCGGTGACGATGCCTGCACCAAGGCGGGGTCCGTGTGCAGCGACGGGGCCTCGGTCGACTGTTTGTTGCCGACCTCAACGCCGACCAACACATCGACCAATACGCCAACGCGCACCCCAACGCCGACGAATACGCCGAGCAGAACGCCGACGCCAACGAATACCCCAACGAATACCCCCACGAATACCCCAACGAATACCCCAACCAACACCCCGACCGGCACGCCGACCAATACGCCGACCAATACGCCGACCAACACCCCGACCAATACCCCGACCAGAACGCCGACGAAGACGCCGACCAACACTCCAACCGGAACCCCACCCCCAAGCAGCACGCCGACGAACACCCCAACCAACACCCCAACCAACACGCCGACGAATACACCAACCAACAGCCCAACGAACACGCCGACCAATACGCCGACCAATACGCCAACCCGTACACCGACGCGGACACCGACCAATACGCCAACGAGCACGGCAACCAATACGCCGCTGCCGGCGCAGTTTGCGGCCATCGGCAACTTTGTGTGGATCGACGAGAATGGCGATGGCTACCAGGATGCCGGCGAGCCCGGATTGCCGAACATCGTGGTACAGCTGTGGGACGCCAGCCATACCACCCTGCTGGCAACCACGGTCACCGATGCGCACGGCGGCTATCTGTTTACGGGGCTGGCAGCGGGGACCTACCAGATCGACATCGACGGCACGAGCCTGCCAGCGGGGCTGGTGCGCACCATGAACCCGATCTTGCCGGGAGCGGACTTCGGCAATCAGCAACTGCCCTACACCGTGAGTGTGGCAACCGGAACCGAGAATCTCACTGCCGACTTCGGGTACAACTGGGCGCCATCCAGCGACACCGACAACCCGGCGCCGGGCGCACTCGGCGCCATCGGTGATCGGGTATGGGTCGACAGCAACGGTGACGGCGCGCAGCAGCCCAACGAGATCGGCGTGCCGGGCGTGCTGGTCAACCTGATCAGCAACGGGGTGGTCATTGCGACGACGACGACCAACGCCACCGGGAACTACATCTTCGACAATCTCCCCGCAGGCAGCTACGTGGTGCAGATTGATGCGAGCAACTTCACCGCTGGCCAACCGCTGGCGGGGTACACGCAAACGGGCGACCCGGATCAGTTTGGCCTACCGGCGACCGCGCCGGACAACGAGACGACCACGCCCGTGGTGCTCGCGCCCGGTGACGTCTTTCTGAACGCCGATTTCGGCTACCAGCCGGCGGCAGGAAGCACCGGCAGCATCGGCGACCTGGTGTGGTTCGACGCCAACGCGTCGGGAACTCCCGAGCCGATCGATGCGGGAGAGTACGGTATTGCAGGCGTCACGGTCAGTCTGCTGCGCGGCAGTAACGTCATCGCGACGACGACCACCGACGCGAACGGCCGCTACCTGTTCCCCGGATTGCCGCTCGGCGTCAACTACACGGTGTGGGTGAACGACACGAATCACGTCTTGGGCAATCTCACGCCCACCTTCGACGCCGACGGGATCGGCACCCCGAACCACAGCGCGGTCGTTGCGCTCAGTGGGAACAATTTGAGCCAGGACTTCAGTTACACGGCCCCCGGACAGACGCCTGCCACCGGACTGATCGGTGACACGGTCTTCCTCGATGCGAACCGCAACGGCACACAGGACGCGAGCGAGCCGGGTATCGAAGGCGTGGTAGTGGAGCTGTACGACATCACCGGCACCATCCTGGAAGCCACGACCACCACCGACGAGAACGGCCACTACTATTTCGGCGGCCTCGATCCGACCAAGCAATACGTCGTGAAGGTAGCGAGCGGTAATTTCGCGGCTGGCGCCGTACTGGCGGGCATGAACAACACGGCCGATCCGGATGGCGGTTTCGATAGCCAGTCGAGTGCGGATTTGACGCAGCCACCGGGGCCGATCAATCTGTTACAGGACTTTGGCTATGCGGCGCCGGCAGCAACCGCCGGCCGCATCGGCAACCTGATCTGGAACGACACCAACGCCAACGGCCTGTACGAACCGGGCCTCGGCGAGTTGCCAATCGCGGGAGTGACCATCGATCTCTACCGCGACCTGAACGGCAACAAGCAAATCGATGCAGGCGAACCGAGGCTAGCGACCACCACCACCCTCGGCACCAGCGGCACCGTGGGCGGTGACACCGGCAACTACCTGTTCTCCAGCCTGCCGCCTGGAAACTACGTCGTCAATGTGACTGACGTCAACGGCGTGGTGGCCGGCTACTGGCATTCCCTGGGCACCGCGAACACCACCAACAACAGCCAGATCGATCCATATCCGGTCGCGGTCAGTGCGGGACAGGACAACGTCAGCGCCGACTTCGGTTACTACGTACGGCCCGCAGCGGTGGGAAACTTCGTGTGGCAGGACCTGAATGGGAATGGCCTGCAGGACGCCGGCGAACCAGGGATAGTGAACGCACTGGTGACACTGACGATCACCTATCCAAACGGTGATGTCACGACCCTGCAAACGCTGACCGACAGCACCGGGTTCTACAGTTTCGGCAACCTGCTTCTAGACGAAGACTTCAACGGCGTAACGCCGCCCGAGCCGATCTTCGTGCTCACCGTCACCGCGCCAGGACTGTCGCCAACCACCGTGCACGTGGGCAGCGATTCCAAGGTCGACTCCGGCAATCCGGCGGGGGAAGTGGCCGTGCTGGTCAAGGGACAGACCGACATGACTCCGCTCGCCAATCCCGACCTCGAGCCGGCCAATGCGTCGTACGACTTCGGGTTCGTCCAGCCGACACCCACGCCGACCAATACGCCCACGCGCACTCCGACCAACACTCCGACACGGACACCAACGAATACGTCGACACCGACGAATACACCGACGAATACGCCGACCAACACGCCCACGCGTACCCCGACGCCGACGAATACACCAACCAACACCCCGACGCGCACGCCCACCAGTTCGCCGACGAATTCGCCGACCAATACGCCGACCCCCACCGGAACACCGACCAATACGCCGACGCCGACCAATACGCCGACCAATACGCCGACCAATACCCCGACCAGAACGCCGACGAAGACGCCGACCAACACTCCAACCG
>CAZTDK010000161.1:0-10214 GCA_964611965.1 uncultured Binatia bacterium (SeqCode)
CCGACCGCGATGCCTACGCATACTCCGGCTGCCGCACCCCCAAGCCCGAAGGCGACACCGCGCGGCATCGGGCCGTCGATCTTCAACCCCTATTGAATTGCCAGCCATGAGCGAGGCTGGGAAGGGCGAGGCATCCGGTGAGAGCGGCGCGCCACGGCGGGTGCGGCCGCAGTCGTGGCCGGAGGGGTGGATGCGCGCGGTGCTCGACCTCGCGTCGGTCTCCCCCGAGCGCCACGTCGTTGTACTCAACGACATCGAGATCGGCTCGCAGCCGACGGTGACCTACTATGTCTTGCTCGGCATCTCCGAGCTGATCGCCGGTTTCGCCTTGATCATCGGCAGCGATGCCACCTTGATCGGGGCGAACGTCGTGGCACCGCTGATGACGCCGATCATCGGCATTTCTCTCGGCCTGATGCGCGGCGATCTGCGCTTGTTGCGCACCGCGCTGCTTGCTGAGTTCGGCGGCGCACTGCTCGCCGTCGTGCTCGTCTATTGCCTCGGTCTGATGCCGTTTTGGGGTGATCCCACGCCATCGCTGCTGGCGCAGACCAGGCCCACGCTGATCGATCTGTTGGTGGCCGCACTTGCCGGCTTCGCCGGCGTCCTCGCCATGATTGATGAGCGCGTCAGCCCGGCACTGCCCGGCGTGGCGATTGCCACGGCGCTCAATCCCCCGGTCGCGGCGATCGGTCTGTGTCTCGCGTTCGGCGCCTATCAGGGCGCCTGGGGCGCGTTTCTCCTCTTCTTCGCCAACGTGTTGGCCATCCTTGCGGTTGCGGCCATCCTGTTTCTCATCGCCGGGTTCGTGACCCGGACGGAGATCGGATCGGTCCGCGGTTTGGCGCGACGTTTCGCTCCGGCGGCGATCGGGCTGGCGCTGGTCACCGCGCTGCTCACGAAGTACCTCGTCCGCATGGTCGACAGCATTCACACCCAACGCGCCGTCACCGCCGTCCTTGACGAGGAGCTGGCACACGAACCGAGCACCGCGCTTTTCGGTATCGACTTCAGCCGCGGCAAAAATGGGGTGGACGTGCTCGCAGAGGTCCGCACTCCCAATGTCCCCCTGCCCGGGCGCGTCAAGGAGATTCAAGATCTCTTGAGCCAGCGCCTCGGCGGGCCCGTTCATCTCTTCATGCGCTGCACGTTGACCAAAGACGTCACGGCGACAGGATCGACGACGCTGCGCCCGTTCCTGAGCCTCGACGGCAAGGTGAGCACGGCGCCGGTCTCGCCGGATATGCGACTGCTGCAACAGGCGGAGCAAGTGGCGCGGGAAGTCGTGGCCACGCGGCCTGACATCGTCTTGAAGGACATCCAATTGGTCAGGTTGCCCGCCGGCCCTGTGCTCGTCGTGTCGATCGAGAGTCCGCGCCCCCCGAGTCCGGAGCGCATCGGGCGCTTCGAAAGCATGCTCCGAGAGCGTTTGGGCGAAGAGCGCGTACGCGTCGTCGTCCGCACCGCGGAATCCGTGGATATGACCTCGAAGGGACGGGTGCTTTTCGGCGAGGCGCACCTTGGCGCGGAAACCGTGGAGGAGGCCAACCGTCAGCGGACGGTGGAAGGAACCGTGCGTACGAATTTGCAAAGCTTGCCCAATACCTTCGTCACGGCTGTCGATGCTGTGCACGGCGAGTCCGGTTGGGCGGTGCGAGCAGAGGTCGTCAGCCCCCGCGTCCCTGCCCCAAGCGACGTCCACGACGTGGAAGAACGCTGCGCGAAGACACTGGCGGAGCCGGTCGACCTGCAGGTGCGTGCTCGGACCGATGTATTGGTCACCGATACAGAGTACCAGCCGGTGGGAGAGGTGCGCCCGTCGGACGAAGGCAATGGCACAAACCAGAGCGGTGAACGTTCGCAGCGCTGAGCATGACCGACGCGTCGAAAGCCGACCACTCTCAACTCAACACGCCGCCCGGTTCACAGGCGGTCGTGCCCGCTGCTCCTCGCGGGTGGGCCAGCAGTGCCGCCTGCCAAAGCGGCGCTCACCCCGACAGTGAGGGCAGAGCGGCCCCCCGAAGGACTTGAACCCACCGGTGGGCCGCATGAGGAGCGTGCGGCCTTGGCAGGACCCTGGCGACCAACGCAAGCGACCCTGAGAGGAGGCGCTGGCCGCCGCGTCTCAACGGGAGCGGTCCATGGAAGCGACGCCGACCGCGGGTCCTGATCGCCTTGACCCATCCACCCGGCCCTGAGACCATGCCGGCCATGACTCGCAAGGAGAGCGCGGCGCGTGCCATTGCCGCACGCTTGCGCGACGCCGGCTACACCGCCTACCTGGCCGGTGGCTGTGTGCGTGATCGCTTGCTGGGCGAGGAGCCGAAGGATTTCGACGTGGCCAGCAGCGCGCCGGCGGCGGTCGTGCAGCGGTTGTTTGCCCGGACCATCCCGGTCGGTGTGCAGTTCGGTGTCGTCATCGTCCTGCACGACGATGAGCCTGTCGAAGTCGCCACGTTTCGCTCGGACGATGTCTACCTCGACGGCCGGCATCCGACCGCGGTGCGCTTCAGCTCGCCCGAGGAGGATGCGCGGCGGCGCGATTTCACCATCAACGGGATGTTTCTCGATCCGCGAAGCGATGCGGTGATCGACTACGTCGGTGGCCAAGCGGATCTGCGGTTGGGGATCATTCGCGCCATTGGTGATGCGGCGGCGCGTATCAGTGAAGATCGGCTGCGGATGCTCCGCGCCGTGCGCTTCGCGGCGCGCTTCGGCTTCGCGATCGAGCCGGGGACCTTTGCGGCGATGCAAGCCGCGGCGGCGTCGATTGTCGACATCGCGTGGGAGCGCATCGGTGACGAAGTGGTGCGCATTTTGACCGACAGCACGGCGGGCAGCGCGCGGCGCGGCTTCGAGTTGCTGGATCACAGCGGCCTGCTGGCGCCGATCCTTCCGGAAGTGTCCGCGCTCAAGGGCGTCGCGCAGTCCGCCGACTTTCATCCGGAGGGCGACGTTTGGCTGCACACCCTGGGGTTGCTGGAACAGCTGGAGCATCCGCGCGAGACACTGGCCCTCGGAGCGTTGTTGCACGACATTGCCAAGCCACGCACGGCGCAGCGAACGGAGAAGCGCATCACGTTCTACGGTCACTGCGAGATTGGCGCCGACATGGCGGTGGCCATCTGCCAGCGTTTGCGCCGCAGCCGCGAAACCTGGGAGCGCGTCGCTGCTCTGGTGCACGACCACCTGCGTCTGGTGCAAGCGCCGGCGATGCGCCTCAGCACGTTGAAGCGCTTCCTGGCTCACGAAAACATCGACGAGCTTCTGGAGTTGTCGCGGCTCGACGCCATGGCATCGAACCGTGACCTGACCTACTACACCTTTTGCCGCCAGAAACTGCAGGAACTCGGCGTCGAAGAGATCAAGCCCCAGCCGTTGATCCGCGGTCGTGATTTGTTGGACCTCGGCCTCGAGCCGGGGCCGCGCCTCGGTGAGATCATTGGCGCCGTGACCGAAGCTCAGCTCGACGGCACGTTGACGACGCGCGAGCAGGCGCTCGCCTGGGTACGCCGGCGGTTCCTTTCTTCCGAGTGTTGAGTGGCAAATTGTATTGCCAATCGAAGGCGACATCTGCCAAGTTGCGCCTGGCGTCGACCGAGCCGCCGTTTGTGTTGGGGGGATCGCTCGCACATGGAGACCATGATGAAGAGACCACTAAGTTGGCGGGTGACGGGTGCGCTAGCGCTTCTCATGCTGATCGGATGCGGAGAGCGCGACGTGCAGACCAACAGCCAGGCTCCGGCGGGAACGCCCACCACGGGTCTCACCGCGACACCGGCGCCTACCGACACCCTCGTGCCGACGGCCACCCCGAGCAGCGCCGCGTCGCCGACACCAACACCGACCGGCACCGCGACCGTGCCGCTGGCGACCGAGCAGTACTGCAAGATCCCGGCGGCTGCGGTTGAGGCCCGGATCGACGCGCTGTTGCCGCAGATGACCCTGACCGAAAAAGTTGATCAGATGCACGGCCGCGGCGACGTCGGTGCCATCAACGGCCTGTGGGAAACTCCCGACCTCGATCGGCTGGGCATACCGGGGTTCCACATGGTCGACGGGGCGCGCGGTGTCGGCCGCGGCACCGGGCATGCGACGGCGTTCCCGGTCGCCATGGCGCGCGGTGCCACGTGGGATCCGGATTTGGAAGAACGCGTCGGTGAGGCAATTGGTCAGGAGGTGCGCGCCAAGGGCGGCAGCGTCCTGCTGGCCCCCGTGGTTGCCGTGCTGCGGCACCCGCTCTGGGGGCGCGCTCAGGAGACGTACGGAGAAGATCCGCTGGCAATTGGTCGGATGGGTGTCGGCTTCATTCATGGTGCGCAGCAGCACGTCATCGCCAGCGCCAAGCACTTCGCGTTGAACAGCATCGAGGACTCGCGCTACCGGGTCAACGTCACCGTCGACGAGCGCACGCTGCGCGAGATCTATCTGCCGCACTTCCGCATGGCCGTGCAGGATGGGCACGTCGGCTCGATCATGAGCGCGTACAACCTGGTCAACGGGCAGCACTGCGGCGAGAACGTTCATCTGTTGCACGACATCCTGAAGGGGGATTGGGACTTTCAAGGTTTCGTCGAATCCGATTGGTACGCCGGTGTGCGGAGCACCGCGCCATCGGCGCTGGCCGGGCTCGACATCGAGATGCCGACGCCCATCTACTATGGCAATCCCTTGGTGGCGGCGGTCGGGGCCGGCAGCGTGCCCGAGGCCACGATCGACGCCGCGGTGCGCCGCATCCTCAGGGCGAAGCTCTGTTTCCAACTCGACACGCAGCCGCCGGTGGTCGACCCGACGCTTGTCGAAAGCACCGCACACACGAACTTGGCGCTGGACGTGGCGCGGCAGGCGATCGTGCTGTTGAAGAACGACGGCGCGGTTCTGCCGCTCGACCGGTCGCGTCGGCGGTCGATCGTGGTGGTCGGACCGCTCACAAATGTCGAGAATATTGGCGACAGCGGCCTCGGCGGGAGCAGCGCGGTCGACCCGTCGTACGTGGTCACCGCGCTCCAGGGCATCCAGAACCGCGCCGGCCAGGTGGCGGTGACGGCGGTGCCCGATGTCCCGCTGTCCGCCAGTGATCGTGACGTGATCGCCGGCGCCGATGCGGCGGTCGTTGTGGTTGGTTTCACCGGCAAAGACGAGGGTGAAGACAACGATCGCACGCTGCTCAGTCTTCCCAGCGATCAGGAGCAGTTGATTGCCGACGTGGCGGGGCTGAACGCCACGACGATCGTCGTGCTGGAAGGCGGCAGTGCGATCACCGTCGAGTCATGGGTGAGCAACGTGGCGGCGATCATGATGGCCTGGTATCCGGGGCAAGAAGGCGGCAACGCGATCGCCGACGTTCTCTTCGGCGACGTCAATCCGTCGGCGAAACTGCCGATCACGTTTGTGCGCTCCGGCGACGACCTGCCACCCTTTCCCAACCATGCCAGTCAAGTCACCTACGGTTACTACCACGGGTACCGTTTGTTGGATCACAACGGCGTCGCGGCGCGCTTTCCGTTCGGCTTCGGCCTGAGTTACACGACCTATCACTACGCGAATCTCAACGTGGCGAGCTCCAGCCTCTTTCCCGGCGGAACGCTGCACGCCATGGCCGACGTCACCAACACCGGCGGTGTGGCCGGCGATGAGATCGTGCAGCTGTATGTCGGCTACCACGGTTCCAGCGTCGATCGACCCGTCAAAGACCTGAGAGGCTTCACGAAGGTGCACCTCGAGCCCGGGGAAACGAAGACTGTGGCGATCGACGTGCCGGTGCAGGACTTGGCCTTCTACGACGTCAGTGCCAGCGCCTGGGAGGTGGAGCCCATTGCGTATACCGTGTACGTCGGGCCATCGTCGGCGGAGCTGCCGCTGAGCGCGCCGTTTACCGTGAGCGGTGGGTGACCGGCGTGCTGCGAACGTTCGCGAGCCTTACGCCAAGAATGCCCGCACCACCTGCAGAAACTCATCGAGCTGATCATGATGCACCCAGTGGCCTGCCTTCTCGATGTTGACGACCGTGGCGTTCTTGAAGGCTGAGGCGCGGCCGTCCGTGAGCGGATCGGAGGCCCACGAGTCGGTGCCGCGGATCAGCAGGGTAGGGCAGATGATCTGGCTCCAGATGTCGCGCGCTTCGTGTACGTTGAACAGATAGGGTGAGGCGGCGCGGACGTAGTTGTCGAACTTCCACAGGTACGTGCCGTCTTCGTCGCGATACGACCCGTGAATCGTGAGGTGTCGTGCCTGCTCGGGGGTCAGGTTCGGGTTGGCGTCGCGCATGCGGGCTACCGCCTCGTCGAGGCTTCGGTAGCGGTGTGGGTGGCGCTGGGCCAGGGCCTGCATCTCGCTGATCCACTCCTGCATGCGGGTGTGCGGCGGGCGATCGCGAATCATCGCCGGCGGTGGGCCGAGCCCTTCGATGGCCACCAGCTGGCGTACCCGCTCCGGATAGACACCGGCGTACTGCAGTGTGATCGATCCGCCCAGCGAATGGCCGATCACGGTGATGGGAAAGATCTGCACGGCATCGAGCAGCTGAGCGACGTCGAGCGTGTAGTCGATCATCGAGTACGAGCCACCGATGCTCCACTGCGAGTCGCCGTGGCCGCGCAGGTCCGGTGCGATGATGTGGTAGTCGTCGCGCAAGGCGTGGGCGACCCAATCCCAGTTGCGCGCGTGGTCGCGGCCGCCGTGAATCAGCAGCAGCGGGGGCTTCCCGGGGTTGCCCCAATCGACGTAATGCAGCTTGATTCGCTGCGAGTAGAAGTAATGTGAGGTCGGACCGAGGATCAGCTCGTGGGGCATGGACGAATTGGAGGATCTGAGGATTTGAGAATTGAAGAATTGGGAAACTGGAGAACCTCGGCAATCCTCCAATTCTCCAATGCCTCAATGCTTCATACAACCTGATTGATGGCTTTCACGAGCTGCGCTTTGGGGACGGCGCCGATGATCTGATCACGGACCTGTCCGCCCTTGAACAGGATCAAATTGGGAATCCCCCGCACCCCATATTTCGACGGCGTCTGGGGATTCTCGTCGACGTTCATCTTGACGATCTTCAGCCGCCCCGCGTATTCCTTAGCGAGTTCATCGACCACTGGGGCAATCTGCTTGCAGGGCCCACACCACGGCGCCCAGAAGTCGATCAATACCGGCAATTCGGATTTCAGTACGTCAGCTTCGAACGAGCTGTCATTGATCTGTTGCACGTCACTCACGTTCACTCCTCCTTGGAACCTCGAGGGACCTCGAGCCTGTTCCGATGGTCGAAAAACCATAATCCGTGGTCTGCACTCATTCAAGGTGGGAGGATGGGTAAAACGTGAAACGGAAAACGTATTGGGGAATGAGCCACGCCCTACGTTTTACGCTTCACGCGTTTCTCTTGCTCCGCGCCGTCTGGTGATGCAACGGGGAGCGGGCTGCAGGGACGCTGGCCGCAGGCCCGAGCCAATCGGCGATCCGTTGTGCCGGCGGTGCCGTCAGCGGCAGCGGGAGAACGCGCGGCTGCGCATCGATGACGTCGACCCCGCGCGGCTCGCGGCGCTCCGCTGCCACCAGCACGGCGGCGATTTCACGGATGCGGTGACGGCGCAAATAGGTGAGCCAGTGTTGGACCTCCCTGGCATACGCGGCAAGGCCGCGATCGAGCGCAAACAACGACTGCGCCGCCGCGAGATCGACGGGACTGCCGGCGGCGACGACCAAAACGAGGGCGCGCCCTGCGAAGCCGCGGAACCATCCGGCCGCAACGTCCGCCAGCGTTTGGCCGGCGCGCAGCGCAACGTGCGACACGGCGAAGCCACGTCCGTCAGGTCGCAGATGCCGGCCCCAGCCCGCAATGATGCGGCGCAGGACGCGGTCGCCGGTTGCACCCCCGGCATGGTACGAGGGGCCCTGCGCATAGGGTGAGGAGACGAATGGCGGGTTGGCGGTGATCAGATCGAACTGTGCCCCGCGCACCGGGGCGTACCCGTCGCCGAGCCGGACCTCGATGTGCTCGACGCCGTTGAGCGCAGCGTTGTGGCGCGCCAGCGCGACGGCGCGTGGATTGATGTCGACGGCGATCGCCGACCGCACGGCGGCGGCTTGCTGTACTGCTTGCACCCCGGTGCCGGTGCACAAGTCGAGCATCAGTGCGCCCGCCGGCGCCGACACCACATCCCGAAGCATCACCGAGTCGCTGCTCGGCGGGTACACCGGATCCTTGCCGCCGAGGCGCAGTGCCGTGCGCTCGTAGCCACGGAAGCGCCGGTCGCTGAGGAAATATTGCTCCCCGATCGGATCGATGCGCAGCCGACTGGAGAGCTTGTCGCCGCGCCGCTGGAGCAGGCCGATGCGGCACAGGGCCTCAGCGGTGGCGCGGGACAGTAGTGCGTCGACCCGGCGCGCCGGCTGCGCGGTTTCCAGGAAGAACAATCTGATGAGCGTCGCCGCCGCCGAGCGCTCGTCGTGCAACCGCTCGAGCGTCGGCGTGTGATTCAGCGCACCGACGTCGTCCGGGGAGGTGATATTGAGGAGACGCCGCAGAGTGTCCGCCGTGTAGCCTGCGTCGTGGAGTTGAGCGCGCAACTCGCGGAGGATACGGGAACGCTCTAGCCGCCTGTCGGACTTGGCAGTGCCCAGCGACCAACCCTGTCCTGAGCCTTGTCGAAGGAGGGTGCGGTCCATAGAAGAGACGCCGACCGCAGGTCCTGGGCTCGAGGCGGTCACCAGCTCACGTTTCATGATTCGATAATGCGTCGTGCCATTGCGAAAACCCGATCGAACATTGCCTGCGTGAGGAATCCGGTTTGCGTGTTTCGCTGGCTGGGGTGATACGAGCCGATGAGGGTGATGTTGCCGAGATCGTGGCTGGCGGCGTGCGCAAACCGCGGTCGCGGCTGCGGCACCGGCTGGGCGAGCGTGCGGCGGGCGTTGAGATACGCATCAAAGGCGATGCGTCCGAGCGGCACGACCACTCGTAGGCGCTCCAGGAGTTGCAGTTCACGCTCCAGGTAGGGGCGACAGTGCTCGAACTCTTCCTTGGTCGGCTTGTTGTCGGGGGGCGCGCAACGGGCCGCGGCCGTGACATAGGCACTGATCAGCTGCAGGCCGTCGCCCCGGTCTGTGGATGCCGGTTGGTTGGCAAAGCCAAAGCGGTGCAGGGTGCCGTATAACCAGTCACCGCTGCGATCTCCGGTGAAGATTCGTCCGGTGCGATTGCCGCCGTGTGCAGCCGGCGCCAGACCGATGACGAGCAGACGAGCATCGGCGACGCCGAAACCCGGCAACGGCCTGCCCCAGTAATCCCATTCTCGGAAGGCGCGCCGTTTTTCGCGCGCCACGCGCTCGCGATAGTCGACGAGGCGCGGGCATTGGCGACACCTGCTCACTCTACGGGCCAGCGCTTCCAACGCGGCGCGCGATTGCTGGCGGCTCGTGGGAAGCGTATTAGCGGCCTGTCGGGGTTGGAATTCCGCAGCGATCCAACGGGGAGCGCGCCATGGATACGACGCCAGCCTCAGGGTTCAATGCGTCGTAACCGCCCCACCTGCTGAGGCACCCAGGACATGGGTCATGGCCTCGTAACTCGGGGTGAGTGCATTGTCCAAGATTTCGGTGAGCAAGTGCTCGATGTCGGCGAGATCATCGACGGCGAGGGCGCTCATGTCTTGGTGCATGCCGTGCAGGGCCCAGATCGCCGTGCGCAGGCGGCCGCGGGCATCGTCTAACAGGCGTAGCGCCTCCTGTGCGTCGATGGGTGTTGCTTCGTTCTCGTCCTTGGACATTTCTTCTCCTTCTTGAAACGGAGATCCGGTGAGAAGTGTGCCCGCCGCTGCAGCGAAGTGCAAGTGCGGGCCGCGCCCAGCGTCCTTCACCAAGATTGCTCCGTTTGGTCGCTGAGGATGTAGCTGACGCGTCAAACTATTGCGACAGGACCCGTTATTGGGCCCAACGGGAGCGAGCCATAGACGCCGCCCGCAGGGCCGCCGACCGCAGCCCGGCTCGGACTTGGCAGCCCCTAGCGACCCAACGGGAGCGGGCCATAGAAGAGACGCCGACCGCAGGTCAGGATTCGCCCAACGTGTCCCAGTGTACCTCCCAGAATCCCGGTAGCGGTGGTGCCAACTCGAAATGATCACCGAAGCAGCCGAAGCTCGGTTGATGCGACAGGCGGTCTACGACCAGCCGGACGTACTCTTCGATCGGCTGACCGAGCGCCGGCGCGCCGAGGTCAAGCC
>CAZTDK010000162.1:0-10202 GCA_964611965.1 uncultured Binatia bacterium (SeqCode)
ACTTCTGGGCCAGCCGTTTCCGCACGTTATGGTTTTGTAGGCATAGTCGTATTCGGCGTTTTCGTTCTTCCCCCTCAGTTACAGGTTGCAGACTTTGAGGTATTCCGCCGCCGGTATACCCACTGCAAGTTCGAGCTGACGGATCAGCCCTGATGGAGCAAGAGTCGTGGTAATCCCGTAGACTGCGGCTATGTGCGCCAACTGCCTTTGGAACCGAAGCGTTTGGAAGAATAGGAACACAAAGAATGGAAGACCAAATGCCGTCTCCAGCATCAGAAATCCGTATTTGAATCGGCCCAGATCCGCCCAAGATGGTCCGGCTCGAAACAACACCAGAATTGGAATAAGCGAACCGGCAAAGAGTGCCCTGACAGCCAGATTAACAATTTGATGTCTATTTAATCTTGTCGAGCATACGTTCTCACATCCCTTCATGATCATCATCAGGTGGGACTCACATATGAGCGCCAGAGCTGTCGGCCACCTCTAGCATTTTAGATACCGCGGATTCTGCGTCCATGACATTCTCAGCGCGACAATCTGAATTCCGAGCTATCCTGGACCGCGAGATCCAACGTTTCGCAGTGAATGACCCACATCAGCGAGCCATCCGTCACTTCTCTTCGCCAAGGATCGAAAAGACCGCGGCTGAATTGTCCGCGAAATCAAGAGCTTCCTCGTGGCTCGCAATTCGAGAGAAATGTTCTCGAATTCGAGAACATTGCTCTCGACGTTGAGCACATGCGACGCAACATCCAGAAGCGGCCAGGGGACGTTGAGAATCTCTCTCCCGAATTCGGGACGCGGCGACTCGAATTCGAGAAGCGCGGTCTCGACGAACACAAAGATTCTCTCGTCGTCGAGCAATCCGGTCTCGCGCTTCCCACTCGCGGGCTCGACGGGCATTGACTCTCAGCCGCCGTTCACGAACAGCTGAGGTTCGATTGTCTGCCAATTTCCATTCTTTGCAGCCTTCCTGTTCTTCGTGCCCTTCGTGGTGAGGTCCTCTGATCAGCTCAAGCGGCCGCCCTCTCGTTTGGATCTGCGAAGTTGTTTCACGCTTCGGTCTTCTCCCGACATACTTGCGTCGTGCCCCCGAAGATGCGCATGTATGGCGCCGTGTTCAATCAGCCGGTTTCCGACACCTCGCTCATCGGCTGTCCGCAGTGTGATTTGCTGCAACGGCTGCCGGCGCTTGCTCCCGGCGCGTCGGCACGCTGCCCGCGCTGCGACCATGAGCTCTGGCGCCACCGCGAGGACTCGCTCAACCGCACACTGGCGCTGACGCTCGCCGCCGCCGCCCTCTACCTGCTGGCGAACTCCGTTCCCATGCTCGGGCTCACGGTTGTCGGGCGCCAGGCCTTCACCACGGTGTTCGGCGGCGCCGTGCAACTCTGGCACGACGGGCAGCAAATCGTTGCGGGGCTGGTGTTGTTCAGCGCCGTCATCGCCCCGGCGTTGCAGATCGGGCTCATGCTGGCGATCGTGCTCGGCGCGCACCGCCAGCGTCCGCCAGCCTGGGTGGGGAAGCTTCTGCGCTATCATCCGACTACGCGCACCTGGAGCATGATCGAGGTCATGCTGATCGGCGTAATGGTGGCGCTCATCAAGATCGCGGAGCTGGCAACCGTCATCCCGGGCATCGCGTTGTTCGCGCTCGGGGCGCTGGTGTTCGTGCTCGCCGCAATGCAAGCGGCCTTCGACCCGCGCGAGGTGTGGGATCGGATCGAGTGGGCGGAGGCCGGCGCGCGACACACCGCCGCGGGGAACGTGACAGCCGAGGTGACGTCGTGAGCCCGCCCGCACTGACCGCGATGCAACAGGGCCTGCAGAGCTGCGAAGGCTGCGGCCTACTGTCGCGTCCCGCCCCCGGCGAGGCCGAGGGGCATTGCCCGCGCTGCGGCGAGGAACTGACGTTTCGCAAGCACGACAGCCTGCAGCGCACCTGGGCCTTCGTGATCGCCGCCGCGGTGTGCTACATCCCGGCCAACATCCTTCCGGTCCTGACCACCTTCACGGCCTCGGGCGCCGAATCCGACACCATCCTGCAAGGTGTCGTGCTCCTGTGGTCGCCAACCGGGTGGCCACTGTCGCTCATCGTGCTCATCGCCAGCATCATCATCCCGAGCGCAAAGATCATGGCGTTGGTCTATCTGCTGGTCAGCGTGCAGCGCGGTTCGATCAAGAACAACGAGCAGCGCGTGCGGCTCTATCGGATGGTCGAGTTCATCGGGCGCTGGTCGATGGTCGACGTATTCGTCGACACCTTCACCGCGTCCCTGGTGCAACTGCAGCCGCTCATGTCGGTGGCGCCGGGGCCCGGCCTGTTTTTCTTCGCCGCGGTTGTGGTATTGACCATGCTCGCCGTCGAGTCGTTCGACCCGCGGCTGATCTGGGATCCCATCAGTCGGCAGAGCAACGCTGGAATGGAATTGATGAAACTGGAGGTTTGAGGATTGGGGAATTTGAGGATTGGAGGATTTGAGGATCTGAGGATTTGAGGATCTGAGGATTTGAGGATCTGAGGATTTGAGGATTTGAGGATTTCAAGGATGGGTCCCCTCATCAATCCTCCAATCCTCCAATCCTCAAATCCTCCAATCCTCAAATTCCGCAATGAAAGGCTTGCCATGGCTGAGAGCAACCCACCACTGCCGCACGTTCCCGAGGCGAAAGCGGTCTCCAAGAAACGCACGCGGCTCTCGCTCGTCTGGTTCATTCCCATCGTCGCGGCGGTCGCCGGCGGCTGGGTCGCGGTGACGCGCATCCTCAGCGAGGGACCGAAAATCACCATCGTCTTCCACTCCGCGGAGGGACTCGAAGCGGGCAAAACCAAGATCAGCTACAACGGCGTCGACATCGGTACCGTCATGACCATCCGGCTGTCCGAGGATCACAAACACGTGATCACCAGCGCGCAGATGGCTCCCAAGACGGAAAGCTTCCTGCACGCCGACACGCAGTTCTGGGTCGTACGCCCGCGCATCTCGGGCGCCAACGTCACCGGCTTGGGCACGCTGATCTCCGGAGCATACATCGGCTTGGAGATCGGTCAGTCGCCGGAAAGCAAGCGCGACTTCGTGGCGCTCGAAACGCCGCCGGTGGTCACCGGTGAGGTGCCCGGCCGCTTCTTCATGCTCAAAACCCCTGACCTCGGTTCGCTCGACACCGGTACGCCGATTTTCTTCCGGCGGCTGCAGGTCGGCCAGGTCGCCTCGTACGAGCTCGACAAGGACGGCCGCGCCCTGAGCGTCAAGATATTCGTCAACGCGCCCTACGATCAGTACGTCAACCTCGACACGCGTTTCTGGAATGCAAGCGGGATCGACGTGTCCCTATCCGCGAACGGCCTCAGCGTGCAGACCCAGTCGGTCCTCTCTGTGCTCATCGGCGGCATCGCGTTTGAGACGGCCGTGAGCGATCCGATCAAACCGCCCGCCGCGGCGAACACCGTCTTCACCTTGTTCGACAACCGGGTCGAAGCCTTCAAGTTGCCGGCGCGCAATCCGCAGACCTACGAGCTCCTCTTCAAGCAATCGGTGCGCGGACTCGCGCCCGGCGCGCCCGTGGAGTTCCGGGGAATTACGATCGGTGAAGTCGCGGAGGTCAACGCGCAAATCGACGCCAAGACCTTCGAGTTCTCTGCGCCGGTGATCATCCGCTTGGACGCGCAGCGGCTCGGGGTCCAGGTCCGCGACCTGGCGCCCGGCACGGATTTGGAAAGCATCCGCAGGCAGTTGATCGACACCTTGGTGGCACACGGGGTACGGGCGCAGCTGCAAACGGGGAGCCTGCTGACCGGGGCGTTGTTCGTCGGCTTCGACTTTTTTCCCGACGCGCCCCCGGCGACGGTGGACTGGTCGCAGAATCCGGTCCAGCTGCCGACAATGCCGGGCCAGCTCGAGGCGATCGAGAGCAGCGCCGTTGGCGTCATCAAGAAGCTCAATGAGATCCAGTACAAGCAGATCGGCGACGACTTGCAGAAGGCGCTCGTCGAGCTCAATCAGACGCTGGTCAGCGCGCGTGGCACGTTCGAGAGCGCCACCGGCACACTGGACAGCGGGCGCGGCACGCTGAACAACGCCAACAAGCTGATCGAGCCGAACTCGGTGCTCGGCACCGAGCTCGGCAACACGCTCCAGGAAGTCAGCCAAGCGGCGCGCTCCGTGCGCCTGCTCGCCGATTATCTCGAGCGTCATCCCGAAGCGCTCATTCGTGGCAAGACAGGGGAGGCGAAGTGATGGCCCGCCGGATCACACATGGACTCGCACTCGCGTTGATCGCAGTTGTCGCAACCGGCTGCGCTTCGGCGACCGCGCGCTTCTACACCCTCGACTCCACCGCAACGCCGGACGGCACGCCACCCGCGAGCTACGCCGTCCTGGTCGGGCCGGTGTCCGTGCCCGGCCCGGTCGACCGGCCACAGTTCGTCGTGCAGGTCGCACCCAACCGTGTCGAGCTCGACGAGTTCAACCGCTGGGCCGCGCCGCTAAACGAGAGCATTGCGCGCGCCGTCGCCGGCGATCTCGCCGTCCTGCTCGGCACATCGGATGTCGCCTCCGGGCAGATCGCCAATTTCAATCCAGCCTATCGCGTGACCATCGACGTCCAACGCTTCGACTCGATCCAGGGCGAGGCGGTGGTCATCGACGCGGTGTGGGCGGTGCACGCTCTCAAGGGCGGCGACACGCGCTCCGGACGGACGCTGGCCCGCGAGACCGTGAGCGGCAAGGGATTCGACGCGCTCGCCGCGGCGCACAGCCGCGCACTGACGAAAGTCAGTGCGGATATCGCCGCGGCGATCCGCGCCGCAAACGCCGCGAGTGAGACACCGCCGCCGCAAGCGGAAAAGCCGAAAGCGAAGACGCGCAAGCCGAAGAAGTAAGCCCAACCGCATCTTGGTAGTAGGTTAGCTCAAACCCGACGCATGGCTTCGCGACTCCAGCGCGCAAGTTTGGAGTAGCGAAGCCATGCTTCGCCAATCTCATTTGCCAGCGAAGCGCCGAATTTCAAAGTGACCGAGTATCCGCATCTTCCCGCAGATTCACAAGCTGCGATCGGGTTCGGATCGTTGGTATATCGAGCACATGGTTCGTGGTTACCGGACAATGCTCATCCAATTTTTCAGCTGGTGGCCTCGTGAAAATTCTCTTCGCTGCTGGCCTGGTGGTGGTCACGGTGGTCATCCATGCTGCCGGGTTCGACGCGCTGCTCCGGGCGATTGCGTGGTCGCGCGCCCTCGACCAGTCGGGCTTCCGGCGCGTCACCCGGTGGGTGATCGCCCTGACGTGCTGGCTGATGCTGATCCACTTGCTCGAGATTTCCGTCTGGGGGCTGTTCTATTTCTGGCAGGGCTGCATGCCCGATGCCGAGTCGGCTCTCTATTTTTCCGGAGTTACCTACACGACTGTTGGCTACGGCGATCTCGTGTTGCCCAAGCCGTGGCGGATGCTCGCACCGCTCGAGGCGATGACGGGCATTCTCATGTGCGGCCTCTCGACCGGGCTTTTCTTTGCGCTCGCCAGCCGGTGGATGACCAACTTCGTGAAAAGCAAAACGGCGTCGGAACCCCGCCCGGCGGCGTCATCAATGACGCCCGGAAACAAGAACTGAAACCGCCAGCCGTTCACCTTCTCGCCCGCCGGTGCGGCGGTGTACCAACTCGGCCCGTTCGGCACGGCAGCGAAGCAACTGAAACAGTGGGATCTCAAGCCTTGAGACGCCATCCCCAACCATACGCGCGGAGACATCATGAGAGCTGAAGACAGACAAGAACGTACCGTCGCGGCGTTCGTCCACATGGGGAGATTTACGATGCGCCACATGCTTCTGAGGGGCTTTGCCTGGCAATCAGCGCTGTCCCTCGATACGGCGCGTGAGAAGATCGCGCCTACTCGGGATGAACGGAAATCTGTTTTGAAATCCACACACCCTCCGTTCGTCCCGAGAGTAGCCGCCTTCTCTTGGCGGCGTATCGAGGGGCACGCCTTGAATTGGCGTGCAAAGCCCCTGCGCTCCGACGACAAGAAGTGCGCCCGGCTCAACGCTATCCACCACGTCTTGAGCCTGATTCCGTACAAAAACGTCCCGCGCGAGACAATCAAGCTGCCGAAGCGCTCAATGAAAGGCGCGTACCACGATCGAGCGTCGCTCAAGGGCCGAAAGTTCGTGCCCGAGAAGTATTAATCTCACCACGGCGGCCGTCGTGATCACAAAGGCAGGGGCCGACACCGCCTCAGCCAACGAGAAGAAGGAGGAGGAGGAGATATGCAAAATCAATTGACACGCAAGCTGGTGGTGCGCCGGTGGCGCTCCGTCATCGCGGCCCTGTGCGCGTGCGTCGCCCTCGGCGGCACCGGTGCGCGGGCGTTCGCCGCGCCGACGCTAGACGAGTTGGCGACCGAATTCGGCCTCAGCACGGACGACGTGCAGCGGGTGCGCAGCGGTGAGTTGGTCAACACGACCACGAAGGAGACGTCCGATCGGGAGCTCGCCGTGGTCATGCTGTTTCTCGTCAAAACCCCGGTGCAGAAGCTGGTCGCCTCCCTCAAAGCGGGCCCGAGCTCGCGCAACGATCCGCAGATTCAGTCGGTGACCGAGATCACCACCGCGGGCGCTTTCGCCGAGCCGAAATCGGTCGTGCTCCAACCGGGCGGCGACAAGGAAACGCAGCGCTATCTCAACGCCGAGCCCGGCGACACGTTGAATCTTTCCGTGGCGGAGATCGCCACGTTCGCCGCACTCAAGGCCTCCGGCGCCAAACAGCCGCAAGTCGAAGACGCGGTGCGGCAGCTGCTCCTCGCCCGCTACCAGGCCTATCACGACAAGGGCTTGGCCGGCATTGCGCCCTACGCCCGCGGCAAGGACAAAGCATCGCAGCCGGCAGACGACCTACGGCGTGCGACACAAGCCGCCAAGGGGATCAAGAAATACGCTGCGGCTTTCGATGACGTCCTCATGAACTTTCCGCAGGGCACCCCGGCCGGGCTGAAGCAGCGCTTCTTCTGCATCCGCTACGGAATGGACGGGCGGCCGGTCTTCGCCCTCCGGCATCGCCTCGCGTTGCCGGTCGACGATGCCTACGTGGTCGCCGATCGCGACTTCTACGTGAGCTCCGGGTACAACGACACGCAAGCCGTCGCCGGCCTGCTTCCGGTCGCCGACGGAACCGTGGTCGTGTATGTGGCGCGCACCACCACCGATCAACTCGGCGGCTTCGGCGCATCGGCCAAACAGGCAATCGGCCGCGGCATGATGGCGAAGCAGATCAAGGCGATCTTCGAGAAGGCCCGGGCCGGCCTCAAGGACAAGTGACGCGTCAGCCTGAACGTGAGGAGCGAGGAGGCCGAGGATGGGGCACGGCGCCTACGACTTTCGGGGCGCCGTGCCTTCCGCCTCGAGCACGACTGGCTCCGCGAAGCGGTCCGGGTGCTCGAGCGGCCGGACGGGGGCGACGAGGCGCGGGTCCACATCGGGGCGCGTGAGTCCGAGACGCTTGTAAACAATTGCCGCCCATTCCGAGCAGAACACGTGGTGCTCGGCATCCACGAGGCGCTTGTGCGTGCGGGCGCGCTCGAGGACGTGATTCACGTAGTGCGCCAGCCGATCTTCGGCGCGATCGAACCGGTCGCGCGTCGTGCACAATGCTGGGAAGGCAACCGCGAACACATCGAGGAGGTTCGCCGTGTATGGAGCGTGTCCGTACTCCTCGTGTAACGCCAGGAGATGTTTGCGCGTCTCATCAATCGGCGGCCGCTCGCCGCGGAAGGCGGACCATGCCACCTTGCCACCACCCACCGAATACCCGGGGATGACGAGCTCCAAATCGCGGATCTGCACGCCGAAGCGTAGGCCTTTGGTCTCGGCATCGGGCACTTTGTCCGTAAAGTGAGCCCAGAAGCCGGCGGGTGCGCTCAGGGTGGATTCCCAGACGTAGATCCTGCCCGGCTCCAGGAACGGCAAGTCGAGCGCCTCGCGCGTGATCGCAACGCCGGCGTGCGAGAAGTCGCCATGGCCAAATTTTTTGGCTTCGACGAAACAGATCGCGTGACTCACGGGATCTGTGCCGTGGAAGAGGATCAGATCCAGCGGTTGGATCGGCGCATCGCGAAGAGTCGCCATGGTCAGACATTGCCATGGACGTTTGCTGGATTTCAACCCTGGGGGCTCGGCTGGGTGCACGACAGGAAAGTGAGAAGCAACGCTATATGGGGAAACCCTTTGTAGAACACAGCCTTCTTGGCAGGAGTCTTTGGGCATTCCATACTGTAAGGCGGCTGGCTCCTTCCCGTTCGCCCCGAGGAGCCCCCATCTTTTCAGGGGGCGTATCGAGGGGCTCAGAGCTGGTGTCGACGCTGGCGATAGGCTGCCCAGTCCTTCTTCTTCGCGGCCCTGCCCAGCCCGGCGAAGTCGCCGCTGGCCAATGCTTGCTTCTTCGCTCGGCTCCAATTCGTGATCTGCAACTCCGCTGCTAAGACCTCTGCGCGGGTGGCAAACTCCTGCGACCAGACCACTGCAGCGGTTGACGGGTTTGAGTATACGCACACGTGGACCACCCGTTTACGAATCGTTCGACTACAACACATCAGCCTGCAGCTTCGAGGCCCTCATGCTCAGGCGCGCCGGCGTCCAGTGCCGCGACCCTGCGGGCATAGAGCTCGATCCCGGGCGCGGCACTTAGGCCGTGGGCAAAGATGCTGACGAGTACCGTCATCGCCACGCACACCTGGATCGTTGACTCTCCGGGTAGATGCGCTTGCTGCTCCAGATAGACCAGCCCGAGGACGATCGACGCCAGCCCCCGCGGGCCAAACCATCCCATGAACAGCACCGTGGCCCGGCTCAGGCGCGTGCCGATCAGTGCAATGGCCACCGGGAGCATCCGCACCACCGTCAGGCTGACGACGGCATACAAGACCGCCGCCTGGCTGACTTGCTGCCACCCTCGGGCGACCAGCATGCCGAAGAGGAAGAACACGACGAAGGCGAGCAGTTGTCCCCATTCTTCGGTGAACTCGACGCTGTGCTTACCAGCCTCGTGAAAACCCACCTGGACCGCCAGGCCGGCGACGAACGCGGCGATGAACATGCTCGCGCCGATGGGTTCGGACGCCATCACGCACAGCAACGGCAGCGCCACCAGCGCGAGCTGCTGGAGCGATTCCGCCATCCACTCCTTCCGGCGAGCCAAGCCCAGGAGCCCGCCTCCGACGAGGCCAATCCCCAGACCAACCAGCGCGCCGAAACCAAGCTGCTCGACAACGAATTGCGCCAAGGCCGCATGGGGGCTTTGATCGCGTGCCTGGGTCAGGGCGATGAAGAACATCAAGAACGGCACCGAGAGGCCATCGTTGAGACCGGCTTCCACGTTGAGCGCCTCGCGAATGCGCAGCGGCACCCGCGGGCTGCTCACGATCACCTGTCCGAGTCCGGCGTCGGTCGGCGCGAGGATGGCGGCTAGGATGCCCGCTTCCCAGAGCGATAGCTGGGGAAACACCACCAGCGCAGCGAGAGCTCCGAGCACAATGGTCAGCAACATGCCTATGCTCAATAGCCTGATGGGCAAGTTGCGAACGCTCCGCAAGATCTGGAGATCGGTGCGACTGGCATCGGTGAACAGGATCAACACCAGTCCAACCTCAGCGAGCCGGCGGAAAACGGAACGTTCAAACTCCGGTAGTCCCAGGACGAGGAATATCAAAAACCCCGCAGCGGTGAACACGATGGGAGCGGTAAGGGCCGTCCGCTCCAGGCGCTGCGAGACCAGGCTGTAGAGGAAGACCAGCGAGATGAAGGCGGCAATCAGGATCATGGAGGCTCATCTTCCTTTTCGACTCGGTTGTGTGTCGGCGGCAAATCCGCAGGCCATGACCGCAGTGCGCCGCCGCACTCGGCTGGCGACGCTGTTTTCACACGCCGGGAGACCGCTCACCGCAGAGACGCGGAGGCGCGGAGGATCTACATTCGAGAGGAGAGAGCTCCCTGAATAAAAGCCCATCGACAATGACCTTTGCCACTTTGATCTCCGCATTGGTTTAGCGTCTTCGCGCCTTTGCGGTGAGATCTTTTGTCTCATTGAGGTTAAGGTTGATAAGCTGCACAACCGGCCAGCGGTTGAAACCGCGCCTACGAGACACCCGAAGTCCGCCTGCGCGGACTGGCCGATGTTCCCGCTGTTTTGCCCAGTGGACGACAGTCGCCGC
>CAZTDK010000163.1:0-10193 GCA_964611965.1 uncultured Binatia bacterium (SeqCode)
ACCGGGAGGGGAATACTGGCTGTTTCCATTCGCCGTTGCGAGTTATGGCCTTGGGGGGATGATTATCGGCATCGGGTTCGCGATCGCGGCGACCGTGCTGTTGCGTTCGAAGTGCGATTGCTTCAGTCCCGCAGCGGCGTTGGCGCTCTTGCTGCTGGGCGGCGTCGTCGCACGGTACCACATCATTCAGCGCGTATTTCATGAAGAACTGGTGATGGTTTCCCCGCTAGGCATCGCGGTGCACATCGGCCTGGTGGTCGGCATCGGCCTGGTGGCTTTGGGGGCGATGTCTGTCGGGCGCGTGCTCCAGCGGCACCAACGCGGTGTCACCGTCGGCGGCGCCTGTCTCGTCGCCACCATGGGCGTGAGTACTGGCGCTGCGGTGCTGGCTGCGCCGCATAAGGATGCGACTCCGGTCGCTCGTAACACCGCTCCGGGGGCCGCGGGACACCCCAATGTCATTCTTATTGTCACGGACACCCTGCGGGCGGATGCGGTGGGCATCTTTGGTGCTGGGCCCAAAGCCAGCCCGGCGTTGGATCGGCTGGCTGCCGAGTCGGTACGGTTTCCACACGCCTACTCGCAGTCGAGTTGGACGCGACCGTCGGTGGCGACGATCCTCACCTCCCAGTATCCATCTGTGCACGGCGCGGTGCACAAGCTGGATCCGCTCCCGGACGGGGTGACCACCTTGGCGGAGGCATTTCGGGCGGCGGGGTACTGGACCGCTGGATTCGTCAGCAACATCAATGTCGCTCCCGTCTTCAACTTCCAGCAAGGGTTCGAGGAGTACACCTATCTGGAACCTGACTTCTATTTCCTGGCGACCGACTCGGCAACGCGCCTGGCGATTTATAAGGGATTGCGCGTCCTCCATGAGCGCTTCTATGGCGATCGCATCTACTTCAACCATTACTATCAGGACGCGGCCGTGGTGGATGAAGCCGTCGGAAACTGGCTCCAGCAGGGCCCGCCGCAGCCGTTCTTCCTGCTGATTCATTACATGGATCCCCACGATCCCTACTTCGAGCATCCGTATAACGGTCACGGTATCGCGCGGGTCACGAACCCGAATCCGCCGCGTGATCGACTCAACGAGATGCGGACCTTGTATGCGGAGGATGTGAGCTACCTCGATGCGCATTTGGAAAAGCTCTTTGCTCGTCTGCGAGCGCTTGGTTTGTATGACGATACGGTGATTGCGTTGAGCGCCGATCATGGCGAAGAGTTCCAGGAGCATGGCGGGTGGTGGCACGGAACGAGCCTCTACGAGGAGGTGGTGCACGTACCGCTGATCATCAAGCGCGCTCATGAGCGGCGTGCCGGTGATACTGAGGTCCGGGTGGCACGCACGCTCGACATTGCTCCTACGTTGATGGCCGCTGCCGGGCTCACTGTGCCGGCGGCTTTTGCCGGACGGGATCTCTTCGGGACGGACGCTGGGACGCCGGAGCCGCTGTTTGCTGAGGAGGATCTGGAAGGAAACCTTCTGGCGTCGCTGCGTGTAGGTTCGTGGAAGGTCATCACCGCGAATCCTGCCAATCCCCGGGGCCTCCAGCCGGTCGAGCTCTATGACCTCAACCAGGATGCCGGCGAGCGGCGCAATCTCGCGGCCGAGGAGTCCACGCGCGCGGCAGACATGCTCCGTCAGTTGGCACAGGAGCGCTCGCGTATCGGCCGCCGTGCAAGCTGAGAGCGAACATGTTGCTGATCATCGGACTTGACGGCGCGACCTGGGACCTGCTCGACTTATGGATCGAGCAGGGGTGCCTGCCGCACTTGGCGCGACTGCGCGCAGACGCCACGTGGGGACCATTGGCGTCCACAATGCCCCCCGCGACCCTACCCAGTTGGGCCACCTTCATGACCGGTGTGAACCCGGGCAAGCATGGCATCTTCGATTTCACGCGACGGCAGCTTGGAACATATGACGTGCGGTTCGTAAATTCGACGTTTCGCAAATCGCCAACCGTGTGGAGGTTGCTCAGCGATGCCGGTCGTCGCGTCTGCGTATTGGGCGTACCAGGCACGTATCCGCCGGAGTCAGTGAACGGCTGCATGATCAGTGGCTTCGATACGCCAGTGACGACGCGCGCCGACGCCTCATTCATCACCCCTGCCGAGCTTGCGCCACTCGTCCAAGCTGCCGGTGGATTTCCCTTCGCGGATTTTCAAGAGTTTCGCCTTGATCGGAATTGGCATCGGCGGGCGCTTGGGCGTTTGCTTCGCGGTGTTGAAATAAAGACGCGTTTGGCCCGAACGCTGCTCAGCCGTGATTCCTGGGATTGCTTCATGGTGCTCTTTGGGGAGTCGGACACCGTTGCCCATCATTTTTGGCGGTATCACGATCCCCGGTCACCGCGCTTCGATCCAGCGGGCGCGCGCGAGTTCGGCGATGCAATTCGGCACGTGTACGAGGCGCTCGATGCGGCGGTGGGCTTGCTCACCGAGGTTGTGCCGGAAGCAACCGTGCTGATCGCGTCGGATCACGGGTTTGGCGGGACGGGGCGCAAGGCAGTGTATCTCAACCACTGGCTACGCGAGTACGGGCTACAGTCCGCCAAGCCGCGGCGTAGCGGCGGGCACGTAGCGGGACGCGTAAAGCGTGCCGCGCTGCGCGTCCTGCCGGCAGGCCTGCAGGCGCGGGCGTTTCGATTGAAAGGGGGACGGTGGGCGAGCCGTCTGGAGTCTCGGGCGCGTTTTGCGGGAATCAACTGGGCACAGACACGCGCATTTTCCGAGGAGCTCAACTACTTCCCGAACGTGTGGCTCAATCTGAAGGGACGGGAGCCGGAGGGCGTGGTGGCTCCCAGCGATTACGACCGCGTGTGTGCTGACGTGTGCGCCGCCGCCGCCGGGCTCAGAGACCCGGAGCACCAGCAACCAATCGTTCGCCGCGCATGGCGGCGCGAAGATCTCTACCACGGTCCCTGGGTGCAGTATGCGCCGGATATCATCCTCGAATTCAACCTTGATCGGGCCTATTCCTACGCCTGCTTGCCAACCCCGGAGGATGGAACCCCGGGGGCGGTTCGTATCCTCGACGAGGCGGCGTGTAGCGGCGGTAAGCTCGCTGGTATGAACGGCAGCCACCGTGAAGCGGGGATTTTCCTCTTAGCCAATGATGCACGTGGCGCCGGTGGCTATCGCGGCGATGTCCAAATTGCCGATATGGCCCCGACGATCCTTGATCTGTGTGAAGTCGAGCCCCATGCAGAATTCGATGGAAGAACTGTTTCAGCCGTTGTAAGCCGTAGGACAGAGTCTGCGACGGACAATGCGGCGTTCGAGCGAAGTGAGCGGGTATATGGCCCAGCTGAAGAGGACGAGATTGCGGCACGCCTAGTCGATCTGGGGTATTTGCAATGAGAGCGAGACACGCGACTGCAGAGGAACCTTTGCGCATTGCCATGGTGGCGGCGTGTCCGTTTCCCTCGTTGCGTGGCTCACAGGTGCTGATCCGTGAGCTGGCGCAGGCCCTGGCAGATCGGGGACATACGGTGCACGTGGTCACCTACCCACAAGGGGAGAGTTTGGTGGCGGTGCACGGGATCCGCGTGCATCGAGCCCACGCGCCGTGGTTTGCCGCACGCGGCTGGCCATGGGTGTGGCGTCGCCTGGTGCTCGATGTCAGCCTTGCCTTGGCCTTGTACCGGATCGTCCGTCAGGCGCAGATTCAGGTGATCCACGCGCATAACTACGAAGCGCCATTGGCCAGTTTTCTGGTGCGTTGGATGACCGGCGTGCCGGTTGTCTATCACTCGCACAACGCCTTGAGCGACGAATTGGCGTATTACGTCGCCCCTGGTTGGCGGCGTCGCCTCGCGCACCACCTCGGTAGTATCCTCGACCGCCAGGTGCCGCGGCGTGCCGACTACAGCATTGCCTTGACCTGCGAGCTCGAGAGCTTCCTTCGGCGCTGCGGTGTGACCAAAGTGGCGACGATCTCCCCAACCAGTGCCCCGCCGCCAGCCGGCGTCCACGACGGCAGTGGTGGCTTCGCGGGCAGGTTCGCGGTCATGTATACGGGCAACCTCGATCCGTATCAGGACCTCGACGTGCTCTGGGCCGGGGTCATCAATCTCTTGGCCGTGGTGCCAGAGACCCTACTGCTGGTGGTAACGCACGAGGTCAACTGGGAGCGGCGTGGCGGGAGCCGCTTGGTTCAACTCGTTGAGGCCGGTGCGGCGCAGGTGATTGTGGCACCGACGTTCTCCGCGGTCCGCCGATTGATGGCGCGCGCCGACGTGCTAGTGTGCCCGCGCCGATCGTGGTCTGGGTTTCCGATTAAGCTGTTGAATTATATGGTGGCTGGACGTCCGATCGTGGCCGCTGAAGGCTCGGCGAAAGGGATGATTGACGGGGAAACCGGACTCGTTTTCCGCAACGGGGATGCCGAGGACCTGGCGTCGGTGCTGCGCCGCCTGGCGTACGATCCCACATTGCGGGTACGCTGTGGTGAACGGGCACGGACAAAAGCGCTCGAGGCTGGGACGCGCCAGCGGAATATCGAGCAGATCGAAGGAATCTATGCGCGGATTCGTGCCGTTGACGGCGGTGCGATGGGAGCAGTGGCGAAAGAAACACGATTGCGGGGATTGATAGCCTTTTCCAAGGATCGTATAAGCGCCGCGTCCGGGGAAATGCCGCGGTAAGGCAGAAAGCATGCGATACGTCAGCAAATGGCGGAGTAGGATACTCGCAATGTCGATTGCGGTGTGCTCGTGTGGGCGGCCGGCGATGCAACCCGTGTCTTTGCCGATCTTGGATACCGTGCCAGACACGCCCCCGGTCACCGAGTCCGCTATCTACCATCTCCAGCCTGGCGATCTCGTGCGCGTCAAGTTTCTGTATCACCCGGATCTCGACCTCAAGGTTCCCATCCGGCCCGACGGTGTCATTACCTTGCAGATGGCCGGCGACATTCATGCGGCTGGCCTGACCACGGACGAGCTCGAAAAGGTCATCAAGGACCGCACCAGTGACCGCCTGCGCGAGCCTGAGGTCTCGGTTCTTGTCGCCCAATTGGGAGATCGGAAAGTTTACGTCGGCGGCGAGGTGCGCCTTCCCGGCTTTGTTGCCTTTCACGAGGGTATGACTCCACTCCAGGCGGTGATGGATCGTGGCGGGTTCACGGATGCGGCGCGTATCGACAGCGTGCTCCGCGTATCGCCAATACATAGTGAATATCAGGGAACACGGCTCGACTTCACCAAGCCGCTTTCAGCGGGCATAGCCGAACAGAACCGTCTCGCGGCAGGTGATGTCCTCTTTGTGCCCCGAACGTTCATCGGCGACGTGAACGCCTTCGTCCGACTGTACATTCGGGGCGTGCTGCCGATCGAACCACGGGTCGGTGCGGGAACCACTTTCTAAGGCTTAGGGAACATCTCGAAAATGGCGCACGAACCTCCACGTCGTACCCGTCCGGGCAGTAACACTCCGGGAAATGCCAGCTTGCTGGGAAATCAGCATGGCAGTAACCAGGGGGGTGGCAACAACGGTGGGAATAACGGCACGTACGGGCACAGCGGTGCCGCCGGGTCGCAAGCCGGTAGCGATCAGATCCGCGACATCTTGCACGTGATCTTCAAACGCAAGCGGCTGATTGGTGTAATATTCCTAATGGTTGTGCTGCCTGCTCTGCTAACCACCGCGCTGCGCAAACCCAGCTACATTGCTACAGCGAAGGTGGAAATCTCGACCCAGCGCTCGGATCCCACCCTGCAGCCGACCGACCTGACGCGATTGGAGACGATCCAACTCAATGAATCGCTCGTCAATTCTGAAGTTCACGTGATCAGCAGCCGCGATCTCCTTGAGCAGGTCGTGCTGAAGCTGGCGCCATCCCACGATGGCAATGGCGCGATCAAAGAGGGAACGAAAACCGCCTCCTACGGCGACCAGATATTGAATCTGTCGCAGAACCTTGCGGTTACGCCGATCAAGGCGTCCAACATTATTCAGATCGACTACAAGGCGTCCGACGCGATGGCCGCCACGCGGATGGTCAACCGTGTCGTGGATGAATACCTGGCTTTCCACGCGGTGGTTCATGGCAGGCAGGGACTCTCTCGGTTCTACGACGAGCAAGGTCGCCTGTTGGAGCAAGAGTCGCGCAAGGCCGACGAAGCCCTGGTGAATTTTTCTGCAACTGAGGGCGTTGTCTCCCCCAAAGATGAAATCCAGGCGACGGTGCGGATGGTTGGAGAGGTCGGCGGGGCGCTCCGCGACATCAATGTCGGCATTTCGGGAACAGAGGAACGCATCCGCGTCGTGCGCGACCAGTTGGCGGCCCAACCTGAGGTTGTCAAACGCTCGCAATATCTTGAAGTCAATCCGGTGGTAACGCAGTTGAGCGCACAGCTCGTCGATCGTGAGGTCGATCGCGTGACCTTGCTGCGCAAGTACACGGACAAGGACCGTCACGTGCGCGATAACGCCGATGAGATCACCGATATTCGCTCCCAGCTGGAATCCGAGTTGCATGACCGCCCGACGGTGATTGCGCATCAGTTGTACCGCGCCAACCCGATTCGCGAAGAACGGATGCACACGTTACTCGATTTGGAGAGCCAGCTGCGGGAGATGCGGGCTCGCGAAGCCAATCTCGACGAGCAGCTGAGCCGTGCGAATCGTTACCTCATGAGTCTGCAGCAGAAGAGTGTCGAGTTCGATCGACTGGACCAAGAACGGAAGAGCCGGCGTGACACCTACGAGCTCTATGTCAAACGCGAACAGGAAGCCCGCATCAGCCGCGCGATGGACGAGCAAAAGCTGGTCAATGTTGACGTTATTCAGCGGCCGGCGTTGCCGTTGGCGCGCGCGGATCTGCAGCGCGTTTCGGTGGCGGTATCACTGATCGCCGGGTTGGTGCTTGGATTGGCCGCCGCGTTTGCGCGTGAGTTCTTGAGCCCAACGTTGCACTCGGAAGCTGACGTCGGCCGGCATCTTGGATTGCCGCTGATGGCAAGCATCGCAGACACGGCAAAGGCATAAGGCGAACGGACGGACAGATCGTGAGCAAGATCTACGAAGCCCTGAGGAAGGCCGAGCAAGAGCGGGAGAGCAGTCGGCCACGGCCGAGCCTGCCACCTAGCCGATCCACTGACTCCGGCGGGCATGCTACCGCGGTGCAGGAGCAGTACCAGAAGCTACGCGCGAGCCTGGTGACAGTGGCAATTCCCTCGGGCCTGCATACCATCCTGATCACGGAGGCGCGTCACGGTGAGGGCGCTACGACCGTCGCCATCGGACTGGCGAGTGCCCTTGCCCGGGATCGCGAGTCTCGGGTCCTGCTCGTTGAAGCCAACCTGCGGACGCCGTCCCTGAGCGCAATCCTGGCGTTGCCCACGACCACTGGGCTGGCAGATTTTGCGGCGGGACGGGTTGCCCCGGACGCGCTGCCTATCCGGCTTGAAGAATCGAACTTCTCAGTTGTTGCGGCCGGCGACGCCCCGGGGGCGGTCGATACGGAGGTTATCGATGGCCTGTTGTCGCATTTGCACGCACAGTATGACTTCATTGTTGTGGACGCGGCGCCAGTGAACAATTATGCCGAAACGAGTGTCCTGTCGACAAAGGTCGACGGTGTGATTTTGGTGATCGAGGCGGACCAAACGCCCGTTTCCGAAGCGGACGCCGCCAAACGCCAGCTTGAAAATGTCGGCGCTCGGATTCTGGGCGTGGTCCTCAACCGACGTCGGTCATACCTTCCAGCTTTTCTGGAGAGCGTTCTCTAAGGGCTCAGCATCGTGCAGGCAGTCGGTACACCACCACGAATATCCGCGCGCAACCTCGCGCCAGCTTTCTTGCTGGTCACGGGGGCCGCGGTGATTGCGGCAGGCATGATCGCGGTGGGTCCCATGACGTTTGTTCCGGTCTTTGGCCTGTTGTTCTTCGCGTTGGTGTTCGCATACCCCGAGTATGGTATCGCTCTCTTTCTATCCACCTTCTTGGTTACCTATCCAGCGGCCCTCCAGGGCAGCGGATTCCTGACCATCAATAATATCTTGGGTGGCGTCTTCGTAATTTTGCTGACGTATAAGGTGTATCGTGAGCGGGACTGGTGGTTCGTTCATAGTCGTGAAATGCAGATATTGGGATTCGTGTTTCTCATGTTCTACCTTTCCGATAAATTTAATGGTCCCGATCCACGATTGCTACCGCTGCTTGGAGTCGTGGAGCACGGTGCCGAGAATATGCGTACGTTTGTAACTCGTAGTATATTCATCCTGTTCTTTATAAATTTTGTCCGCACGCCGCAACATGTGCTTTTGATTTACCTCCTCGCCGTCGTCTTGATGGTGATCAGTGCCATCACGGGTGTCCAGGGCGTTATGCACGGTGGGGGGTTGTACGGCTACCGAGCTGTTGGCGGTGGGGTCATCGCCTCTGCGGCCAATCCCAACCGGCTGGCAATGTTTGCGATTTTGGCCATTGCGGAGCTGTACTACCTCACGACGTGGGTTTCATTTCCTGGCATTACCCTGCTGGTCAGCCCGTTGGTTGGTGTTTTGGGCCTGTGCGTCTTCATGACCGCGTCGCGTAGCGGCCTGCTGGGGCTCGCGGTGTGCGCCATAGCGATCATCGTCGAGGAAGGGTTCAGCGCAAGAAAACTCCTGGGTTACGGTCTAACGGCAGCGCTGGTTTTCGTGCTCGTGATCCAGTTCACGCCGGCGAAAACGCTGGAGCGGATTACCAACCTGCCGTTCACTCAAGGCGGGGCGACGGGCCTCGGCGCGTCTTCCCTGGAGCGACGTGAGTACAACTGGGAGCAAGCCCTGGAAATCTTCCGGCAGAATCCGTTTCTGGGTGTCGGCATCGGCAACTGGGAACTGGCGCGCTTTCTTCAAGATCCAACCCATGCGACGGGTGCGCCGCACAGCTCGTATCTACTCGCGTTGTGTGAGGGCGGTATCTTTTGTCTGGGGGGATACCTGATGTTGCTCTGGCGGTGTTGGCGCAACATCGGTTTTGCGGAGCACTATATGGAGGACCCGAGCTTTCCTCTTTCCCGGAACCTGCGATGGGTCGTCAAGAGTACGAAGACGGACTTCATCGTCCTGGTATTCTTTTCCCTGTTTGCCGACCTGTGGCAACTCGTGATCCTGTTTTGGTTGGTTGGCATCAGTATCGTGATCCGCCGAATGGTCGAGCAGACCCTGCTCCAAGAGGAATTCGCGGGCTAACTGAGGGTTTCCGACATGCCATGGACGCGGCTGTTCACACCGATTTCCCCCCGGTTTTCAATGCTGGTTGCCAGGTGATGTTTTTTATTCGGACAATCGCCAACCTGTGGTACAGTAGGCGCAGCATGTGCATTTCATGCTCGAGCGATGTGGGCATTCCACCGACCGTGGATCCGGCCCTAGCCCGGGGAGACACAAGGACAGACTGGACGTGGCGATGATCAGCGCGACGGCGACGACGTACGCCGACTTCTTGCGTGCCATGGGGCATCGCGTAGTCCAAACCCGTTCGGGCTATTGGTACAACGCCAGTCGTTTCTTCTATTTGAGCGCGCCGCCGCATCGGGTTTCGAGCCCGACGGACGACGAGTTGCAGTTGGTTCTCCGCCAATGGCCCTGCCTCGGGGTTCGCTTTGCGGCGCCGTTCCAGGGCAGTGGCAAGCTGAGTTATCAGATCGTGTGCGACAACCATGAGTACGGGCTTGATGCGTTGAGTGCGAACGTGCGCAGCAAAGTCCGCCGCGGCCTCAAACGCTGTACCGTTGCTTCGGTGCCGTTCGACGTGGTCGTGTCCGCCGGCCGCCGCGCTCACGCGGATACCCTGGCGCGGCAGGGCCGTCAGGGCGTATTGGCGGATGAAACCTGGGAGCGCTTCTGGGCGGCTGCCGCGTTAACTCCGGGTGTGGAGGTGTGGGGTGCCTGGAGTGCCGCCGATGTGCTCGCAGCTTTTCTCGTGACGGTGACCTTTGAGGAGAGTGTCGAATTCCTCCTTGCACGCTCCTGTAGCGACGAGCTCCATGCCTACCCCAATAACGCGTTGCTGTTTCAGGTGACCGAAGAGATGCTGACGCGCCGTTGTGTGCCCGAGATCACGTTTGGTTTGGAGTCCCTTGAGCCGGTGGGACCGCTTGATCAGTTCAAGTTCAGCATGGGCTTTCGGACGCGGCCTCTGCGCCAGCGCATCGTTTTTCAACCCTTGGTGCGTGCGCTCGTTCGCCGCGC
>CAZTDK010000164.1:0-3486 GCA_964611965.1 uncultured Binatia bacterium (SeqCode)
CAACGTATTCGACGGGGCGAACGTATGTCTCCAGCAAGCGCACCATCGGATCGGTGCGATGGTCGGCCGGGGGGAGATCGTCGAGGTGGGGAAACGGCGCGTCGAAGTCGGGGGCTGCTCCGCCGCCCTCCAGGCCTGCGCCGGGCAGCAGCAGCAGCGCGGAAACGAGATCGGGCCGTGCACCGGCCACCAGCAACCCAAGGTACGCGCCCAGACCGGCGCCGCTCACCGCAGCGCCGCCGATGTGTTGCAGCGCCGCATCGATGTCGGCCGCCAAGTTCTCCGGATAGTACACGCCGCCCGCTACCCAGTCCGACTTGCCGTGTCCGGCGAAGTCGAGCGCATACACGGGTCCCGGCCATACCGCGGGCGCCTCGCCCCAGTCTTCGCTCGAGCCGTACAATGCATGCAATAGCAACAACGTCGGTCCCGCGCGCCGTGCCAGCTCGTGCAACTCGAGCGTCAAACGTCCATGCCGGATGCGCATCACGCCCTTGCGTAGTCGAGAATCACGCGCGCCGTTTCGATCGGACGTTCGATGTGTACGAAGTGGCCGGCTCCTGCGATCGTGCAGCGTTCGAGCATGGGCACGTTCGCCAGGCGTGGGGCGAGAATCGATTCCGGCAGTGGACCCCAGGTGTCGGGCTCGGAGCCGATCAGCGCCAGCATCGGTACGCGCAAGCGGGTGTACGACGGCCCGATCCACTCCGGCTGCCACGGACCAAACCCGAGGGCCATTTGTGGATCCGATTTCCAGCGCCACCCATCATCCGCGGCGCGCGCACCGTGAAAGGCGAAGTACCGCAGCCACCGGCGAGACAGGCGCGGATTCTGCGAGTGCCGGCGCTCGACCAGATCGTCCAGGCTTGCATACGGGCGCCAATCGTCGCGCAGCTTGCGGTGATGATCGAGGAATTCGGCAAACCGTCGCGGCAGCGGGCGCCCATCATCGGGAAGACTCGGCGGCCCGAAGCCGTCGATATTCACCAGCTTGCGCACCCGCTCCGGCACGGCGCGCGCCGCGTCGGTGGCCTGGCCTCCGCCCTTGCTGTGGCCGACCAGCAGCACCGGCCGATCGAAGGACCGAATGACGGCGATGGTGTCGAGGATGTCGGTGAACCAGGTGTAGGCCCCCGCCCACGCCGAGTCGCCGTGGCCGCGGGCATCCATCGCCACGACCCGGAAGTGCTCCGCCAACAGCGGCGCCAGCACCGCGAAGCTGCGCGCGTGATCCCACATGCCATGGGTCAGTAGCAGCGGCGGTGCCTGCGGGTCGCCCCATTCGAGCAGGTTGAGGTGCATGCCGCGGACATCGATCGTGCGCTGCCGCTCCGGCGCCACGGCTCCTGGAAAATCAGGCGGGGTCACACGCGTGAGCATACGCGTGGGCAGCTGGAGCGCAAGGCTGAGGCCACGAAGGTGGAAGCACTTTGCTAGGAGCCTGTCGGACTTGGAAGTGTGCAGCGACCCAACGGGGAGCGGCCCATAGAAGAGACGCCGACCGCAGGTCCTACACGCGATAGCGGCGCGCAATCTCTGCGGCCACTTCCGCCGCCGTACGCGCATCGGTGTCAACCGCATGGTGCGCGGCGGCAGCATACAGCGGGGTGCGTTCGCGGAGCACGTCCTCCACTTCCTCGGTGAACGACTTGCCGGCAGTGAGCGCGGGACGCTCGGAGCCGCCTTCGATGCGCGCGACGATGACCGGTACCGAGGCGCGTAGCCAGAACAGCTTCCCCTCACGCCGCAGGTGCTCCACGTTCTGCGGCCGGAGAATCACCCCGCCGCCCGCGTCAATGATGATATTGTCGCGCGCCGCGTAGCGCGCGGTGATCTCGGACTCCAAGTCTCGGAAATGCGGCCAGCCGTGCGCCGCCACGATGTCGGGGATCGAACGTCCGGTATGCCGGACGATCTCCTGATCAAGGCTGACCACCTCCATCCCGAGTTGCGCGGCGAGCAGCTTGGCGACCGTCGATTTTCCCGTTCCCCGGTATCCGATGAGCACGAGGTTCATCGCGCACCTTGCGGCTCAGCCGCAGATGGACGCAGATGAACGCAGATTCTGATGTTCACAGGAAGCGCCACGAGCACCCAGGTATGGAGATGGAATTCCGGCTCATCCTTCTCCACGTGTCAGATATGCGACATCTGCGTAGATCTGCCTTCATCTGCGGATTCGATCTTTCTTCGGATGGAGGTCAGGGTTCCGCATTCGCCCTCATTTCGCATTGAGGTGTTCCAGCACCACGTCGCGCATCACCGCGCGCGGCGCGGTGCGCCCGGTCCACAGCTCGAACTGAATGACCGCCTGATTGACGAACATCTCGACGCCGGAGATCGTCTTGAGCCCGCGTGCCTCCGCATCGGCAAGCAGCTGTGTCTTGAGCGGGTTGTAGACGATGTCCATTACGGCGAGGTCGCGATGCAACAGCGTCTTGGGCACGGCGCTCTCGCTGACCTTGGGGTGCATGCCGACCGGGGTGCAGTGAATGAGCACCTGGCTTTCGGCGAGCCGCGCCTCGAGGGTCTTCGCATCCAGCAGCGCGCCGCTCACCTTGACGCCGGTCTTTGCGGCAATGTCGTGGGTCAAAGCGTTGAGCTCAGGCTCGATGATTCCCAGGAGGTTGAGTGCCGCCGGCTTTGCGGCGGCGAGCGTAAACGCAATGGCGCGGGCCGCGCCGCCCGAGCCGAGAATGGTGACCGCTTTGTTTGCGGGCTCGACGCCCGCGTCGCGGAGCGCTTGCAAGGCACCGGGCCCGTCGCTTCCGAAACCCTTGAGCCGGCCGTCGTCATTCACCACGGTATTCACGGAACCGATCTGCCGGTCGACATCAGCGACGTCGTCGAGATGCGGGATGATCGACACCTTGTGGGGAATGGTGACGCTCATGCCGCGAAAGTTTTCGAGCGCGCGCATGCCGGCCATGGCGGCGCCGATGTCCTCGACGCGAAACGCCACGTAGACAAAGTCGAGCCCCAGCTCGGCGAAGGCGCGGTTGTGAAGCGCCGGAGACATCGAATGCGCCACGGGGTTGCCAATCACCGCGCAGAGGCGTGTGCTTGGGCTGATGTCGGTGATGGAGTTCATGGGAAGCCACTATCACCGCAACCGCCGGTTCAGGTCAACCGGGGGGGAATCAGGCGCGGAGCGAGGCGGCGTGAGTCGCGCGCGGATTGACATGGTGGCCTCATCTGGTCATATGCAGGTCATGAAGGAAACCAATGTTTCCGGGTTGAAGGCCCGTCTGAGCGAGTATCTCGCTGCCGTCCGTCATGGGGACACCGTCGTCGTCCACGATCGTCACACGCCGATCGCGCGCTTGGTCCCGTTCAACGAGGGGGTAGACGATTTCAGTATTCACGAGGCGGCACACCCGCTCCCTGACCTCAGAAAGCTGAAGCCGGTGCGACTGCGGCGGCGCGTCGACGTCGTGCGCCTGCTGCGTGAAAGTCGCGATCAGCGGTGATCGTGTATCTGGACAC
>CAZTDK010000164.1:3586-10170 GCA_964611965.1 uncultured Binatia bacterium (SeqCode)
TTGCTGTTCCAGGAGCGGCGCAACGCCGTGCTCACCTTTGCCACCCATGACGCGCAGCAGGGAAGCGCCGCCCGCGCCCTGGGCTTCCCGTGCATCGGCGTGTGAGGTCTTCTGGAAACGTGTTGAGCACCAGCTTTTTCCTCCCTCTCCTTACCAAGGAGAGGGCCGGGGTGAGGTTGGTCTGGCGGGATGGCGTTCAGGTCCGCGGAGGCAGCCGCGCGGCGAGGGACGCGAATGTCCGTTCCATCTCCGCGAACTGGCGGTGCACCTGATCGCGGATCCGGCGGGCCAAGACCTCGTCGTATGCGTGCGAGGTCTGGTTGCGGGCGCGCAGCAGCTCGAGCCACGCCGTTTCGTCTGCGAGCCAGCCGACCTGATACGCTTGCTGCAACGCTTCGCGCGGCGTGTTCGTCTCCACCCCCTCGTAAGCCAGGAGCCGTTTCATCGCCTTCCAAAACAGCTCGATGGTGAACTCGAAGCGCTGGATGGTGCCGTCGACAACCAGCGGATTGTCTTCGGGCTGTGCGAGGGCTTCCCGCAAGCGCTCCACCGCGTGACGCAGCTGCTCGAAGGTGCGGTGCAGCTCAGCGCTCAAAGAGCACCTGCCCTTCGGCTCGGACCCGCGCGCGTAGGCCTTCCGAGACATCTTCCAGACGGATCAGGTCGATCGGTAGGAGCGTGTCGGCTTCCTCCTCGACGAGGCGGCACACGTCGAGCCATTCACGCCGGCCGGCTTCCGGCGCTTCAATTGCCAAGTCGATGTCCGAGCGTTCGCGCGCCTCCCCCCGCGCGCGCGAGCCGAAGAGCCAGATGCGACGGACATGCGGCTGCGCAGCCACACGCCGGACGATCGCCTCGAGCGCGGCGGGGTCCATGCCCGACAGGTACCGCATCGCGGCCAGGAGGTCCAGTGAGGAGCCTGCTGCGACCAACCCCACCCTGACCTCTTCGTGGTTGGAAGTGTCGATGTGTTCAGGGTCGGACGCTCCGGGCGTAGGGGCAGTTCGGGAACTGCCCGAAGGGACGCGTCGAATCGGCAGCGTGGAGTGGAGCGATTCCCGAATCGCCCCTACATGTGGAGGGAATCGACAGTTCCGTTGCGCCAACCTCTTACTCCCTCTCCGTACCAAGGAAAGGGCCGGGGTGAGGTTCGTCAGCTGACTTGCAGACCTCCGACCTCACCGCTTTCTCCAACTCAACATCACGGCCACCACACTCACCACCACACACGCCCACGCAAACCAATCGCCGAACCGCTTGTACACCGTCCCGATCTGCAACGGCACGACATTGGCGTCGAGCACCGCCGAGATGAACAGCCCGCTCTGCGCCTGAATCCGGCCGAACGGATCGATGATCGCCGAGATGCCGGTGGTCGTCGCGCGCACCACCCAGGTGCGGTTTTCGACGGCGCGCAGCCGCGCCATAGACAGATGCTGCCGCGGCCCCGCGTAGCTTCCCAGCCAGATGTCGTTGGATAGCACCACCAGCACCCGCGCGCCGCGCGCCATGCGCGCGCGCACCAGGTCGGGAAAGATCGCCTCGAAACAAATCACTACGGCGGTCGACCCATAGCGCGTGTTGAGCAACGTGCCGTCCCCGCCCTCCGTGAAGATGCGCACGCGTTCGAAGTTGCGGCGCAGAAACGCGATCGTGCGCAACGGGAAGTATTCCGCAAACGGCAGCAGGTGGACTTTGTCGTAGCGCCCGTCGATGCCGTCACGGGTGACATGGAACGCGGAGTTGAGGAAGCGTGGCACCGCCGGATCAGTGTCGTCGTAGTGCGGCGCGCCGACGATGAGCTCCGCGCCGGTGTCGCGCAGCAGCTGCAGGATCGGCGCTTGAAAGCGGGGTTCGTGTGCCAGAAACATCGTCACCGCCGCCTCCGGCCAAATGATGATCTGCGGACGCAGCCGCTGCGCCGCTTGCGCCGACAGCTGGATGTAGTCTTCCAAGCCATGCCCGTAGAAGCCCGGGCGCCACTGCGCCGCGTCTTGGTTGTTGCCTTGTACAACCATTGTCGGCACCGCCGGACTGTCGGGTAGCGGCCGGTGGAGGTGCCAGACGCCGTAGGTGTAGGTGGCAAGGGTGACGAGAAGTGCCGGCAAAAGCAGGACGGCCCTCACCCTAACCCTCTCCCATGCCGGAAGTGGCATGGGCGAGGGGAGCTTTCCTTCCGTCTGTTGTCTGTCTGTCTGTTGTCTGTTGTCTCCCCGAGCTGTCCGTAGCGCTTCAGCGACTGCCATGTTCACCACCGCCACCACGAACGACACCAGATACACACCACCCAGATCTGCCACCTGAATCCAGCGCGGCCACGGTACCAGCGCGTAGCCCAGCAGCAGCCACGGGTCGCCGGTGAGCAACCGCCCGCGCGCTACCTCCCAGGCCACCCACGCTGCGGCGAGCGGCGCCACACGCGTGGCGCCGGTGTAGCGCCGTGACAGCCACGCTGCGGACGCCGCGAAGCCGGCGCCGTATGCACCCATGAAGATGACCGCACCAACCATCGCGAAGCCGACGCCGAACCAGATCGACTGCCCCCAGTACGTCGCCAGGGCGACAGGCACCCAGTGCCCGATGCCCCAGATGACGGCGGTGCCCCACAACAAGCCGAGAAACGCCGCGCGTCGCGGCGACAGCCCGCGCAGGGCATGCACGAACGGCACGAGCGCGACCCAGGCCAGCGGCGTCAGGTCCCAGGGCGGCATGGCGAGCGTGTACAGCGCCGCAGAAAGGAGGGTTGCCAGCACGTTCGCTCGTGGCACGTGGCGCGTTGCTCGTGGTTCGGGCAACGTGCTACGCGCCACGTGCCACGTGCTAACCGTCATTGCGTCACCCCCCTCAAGCCCCACACCCTCAAGCCCCCACGCCCTCAATCCGAAGTCCGCGTCACCGGCAGACACACCGTGACCGTCGTCCCGCGCTCCGGCTCGCTGTTCACCGTGATGCTGCCGTTGTAGGTCTTCACCGCGCCATAGGCGATGCTCAAGCCGAGGCCGGTGCCGCGGCCGATGGGTTTGGTGGTGAAGAAGGGTTCGAAGATTCTCGGCAAGTGGTGCGCGGCGATTCCCACGCCGTTGTCGCCGATGGCCACCTCGATCCACGAGCCTGCGGCCGGCCTATTGTCGCGCACGGCAACCGTGATGCGCAACTCGGGGTCGCGGCGGCCCTCGATGGCATCGAGGGCGTTGGCGAGCACGTTCATCCATACCTGATTCAAATGACCGGTGTGCGCCGCCGTCGCCGGTACGGCAGCGTAGTCTTTGAGGACCGTCACCCCCAGCCGTTGGACGCGATCGCTGAGGAGCCGCAGGCTGGCGTCGATACCGTCAGGAATGCTCGTCAGCCTGCGCTCGCCGTGCTCCGTGCGCGCGAAGGTGCGTAGATTGTCGACGATGTTGTTGATGCGCTCCGAGCCTTCGGCGCAGATGCGCAGCAGGTCCGGCATCTGCTCGCGCAGATAGTCGAGCCGCACCCGCGCGCGCACCGCGTCGATTTCGCGGGCCGCGGCCGGTGCCAGGGGGAGCCGTTCGTACGCCTGAATCACCGTCTGGAAACGGGAAAAATACTCTTCGAGATTGGCAAGGCTGCCATGCACGAAGCTGGCGGGGTTGTTGAGCTCATGGGCCACGCCGGCAACCAGCTGGCCGAGCGAGGCCATCTTTTCCGACTGCACGAGCTGCGCCTGCGCACTCTTGAGCTCGTCGTACGCGTCGCTCAGCTGCGCGTGGCTCACCCGCAGCTCGTCGGTACGCTCGCGCACCTTGGCATCCAACTCGCTGGTGAGCACCTTGAGCGCCTCGTACGAGCGCGCGTTCTGTACGGCGATTGCCGTCTGGTTGGCGAGGGTGCGGAGCAGATCGATGTCGCCGGAGGTGAACGGTTGACCCGACCGCTTTGGTCCGAGCGCCAGCAGCCCGACGACCCGGTTCCGAAACATCAGCGGCACGACGATCTGGATGCCCGCGTCCGCGAGGAGCATCCGCTGCGACGCGCGCTGCTGCGGATTGGTAAGGCCCTCCACGAGGCGTGCGACGGCAAACTCCTGCGGTGCGCGTTCGCAGACCTCGATAATGGGTTCCAACTCCGCCGCCGTAGACTGCCGCAGCGCGCTCTGATCGGCGCGCCGTGACCACAGGACTCCACTCCCCGAGGGCTCGCGCAGGTAGAGGCCGGTGGATTCAAGATGCATGGCCTCGGTGACGACTTGCGTGACCTGCGCCACCACCTCGCGCAGGTCGAGCAGCGTGGTCATCACTTCACTCAGCCGGCTGATGGTGGCCTGATAGTCGAGACGCGTGCGATAGAATGCCCGATCGATGCCGCGTTGCACGGCGTTGCGCAGCGGATCGAGTCCGAGCGCCAGGAGGAGGACACACACCATGCCGAGGAGCGCTTCCTGCGGTCCGCCGAGACCGGGAAACCACCGCGACGCACCCATCAGAGTCACCGCGTACACACTGACCACGACCACGCTGAGCACCGCGTACACGAAGCTCTGGCGGACGATGCGGTCGATGTCGAACAGGTCGTGCTTGGCGATCGCGTAAGCGATGCTCAGGTAGTAGGGAATCGGCGTGAGCAAGCCGAACTGCAGGGGCAGATTGCGGCCGCTGAGCGCGTTGTTCGCGAAGATGATGAATTGCACCGTGGCAGCCAGAGCGGCGCCCGGCAGTACCGCCTTGATGAGCGCCCGCGTGGCCGGATCGCGATGCGAACGGAAGGCCCAGGCCATGTTTGCGAGAAACAATCCGAGGGCCACGGCGAAATACAGATAGACGGCGTGCAGCGCCACCAGCACCGGCGGATCGCGGTAGAAGCCGTCGAATACCAGTGCCAGCAAAACCGCGCTCAGCAGATACGGCAGCGCGGGCACGAGGCGGCCGCGGCCGACGAAGCGTCGTGCCACCGGGAATACCAGGGCCAGGTGCACGAAGGTTGCCGGGGTGAGTCCCTCCATCAGCAAGCAGAGCTTGTTCAGCCAATGGAACGCCGGATGGTGCAAGAACACGGCGGTGATCGGATACATTCCCGCGGCAAATGTGTGCAGCAAGAATACCCGGGCTTGCCGGGTGCGCGGCTGCAGGAAGCCGACGACGAGGCCAATCACCAGGTTCGTGGTGCCGAAGAGCAACAAGATGCCGTAGGTTTGCAGGTAGTCTGCGCCATCGAATACCTGTGTCGCTATGGTGCGCTGCAGCCGCTCGCCGCCACGACGGAAATCGTAGGTCATCGAGGTACCCTCGCGGTGCTCGGCCACAGAGCGGTAGACCTCGGCGCTGGAGTGCATGGCGATGCCGCCAACCGCCACGACCTGACTGTGAAACAGCGCTGCCTTGTCCGGCGGCCACGCGAGGCCGCTGACCGTCGGCACGACGCGGTTCTCCATGACGAAGAAGCCCGGGAACGGCTGTCCAATCCATGTGAGGCTTTGGATGACCGCGTAGGCGGTGATCGGCAGCGCCACCGCTAACATCAGAAGGGGCCGGGCATAGATCAAAGCGTCGCCCGCCAGCCGGCGCATGGGGTGCCCCCATTGATCCGGCCGCGCGCCCGTCTCAGCAAGCATGGAAGTCCAAACCTACACAGTTTCCGCTGCGCTCCTCAAGCATGCGCGGAATGTGCCTCGGCTGGAGACCGTGGAGAAACCCCCTGACAGCGGCGGGCGTTGTGCAGGCATCTGCACACTCGAGCTTTCACTGTGCAGCCAGCTTCACAGTCGCGGATGCTGGAAATGCGAAGCGCAAGCCGAAGACCGGATGGCACATATCGTGCCTCTCCACGCGCTCACGGAGGCGACCATGCAGGAGAGTGCGCAACGAGCCACGGTCCCACAACGTGACCAGAAACTCAGCGAAGCGGGCGCGCGTATTGCGCGCGTGGTGCACGAGATGAACGTGCCCCTGAGCCTGATTGCCGGCAGCCTCGAGCAACTCGAGCAGTATACGGACGCATCGGTACGCTACATTCGTGCGGCGACGGAACGCGTTCCGGCCGATCCGGAGCTCGGGGAGCTCCGCGTCGAGCTCGAGCTCGACTACCTTACCGAACACGCGCTGGAGCTGATCGAGATCTGTCGCGAGGGGACACGCCGACTCGACCACGTCGTGCAGCAACTGCGCGTCTATGCCCGCACCGCGACGGCGACGGGCCGACCGGACCCGGTGGATCTCGCCGTGCTGCTCGACGAAGCCATCAGCCTCGCCAGCTGCGGACGTGAAGCCGTCCCGCGTGTCACCTGCGAGCTGCCACCCCTGCCGCGCATCAGCGCGGTTGCCGAATCCCTGAGCCAAGCCTTCATCAACGTGCTGAGCAACGCCTTCGATGCCGTCGCCAGCGTCAGCGAGCCACACGTCCGCGTGTCGGCGTGCGTCGACGGCCGGGAGGACGCGGCGTCACGGCGTCGCTGGCTCGAGGTCATGATTCAGGACAACGGCCCGGGTATTGCCGCGGCGGTGCGCCCGCGCATTTTCGACGCCTTCTTTACCACCAAGGCGCCGCGCTCCGGCATGGGGCTGGGGCTAGCGATTGCCAAGGAAATCATCGAGACACACGGCGGGAGCATCGCATTGGACGAGAGT
>CAZTDK010000165.1:0-10169 GCA_964611965.1 uncultured Binatia bacterium (SeqCode)
CTAATGCCAAGCGACATCTGGCCCTGGGTAATAATGGCCCAATACGGCAGCAGGTCGCCGGCGGTGTAGGGCTGTCGAATGACCGGAATCTTCGAACCGGGCATGCGATCGAGAACGGCGCGTTCATCCGGCGGCGGCAGGCGCAAGTCGGGAAACTGGTGCGCCGGCATGGTCGACCAGCGGTTCGACCACAGGCTCAGCGGAGCGTTGTCGGCGACCGGACTGCGCGCATACTTGAAGATTCCGTCAATGAGATGCACTTCGCGGCCCCAGACCCCGGACAGCGCGTAATCGCGCACCGCCGTGGTCGCACCGCGCAGCAGCGGCACGAGCGAGCGTCCGTGCGTGCGGTGCCGCGTCTCTACTCCGAAGAGATCCCGCACGGTAGCGTTGAGGTCGATCGTCGTGGTCAGGGCGTCGACGCGGTGTGGCGCGACGCCCGGCCACGCGATCAGCAAGGGGATGTGGCCGAGGGGCTCGTAGATGGGTACGGGCGGCTTGCCCCAGATATCCTTTTCGCCGAGGTAGTGGCCGTGATCGGTGCAGACGACCACCGCGGTGGTGTCCCAGAGTTGCGCACGGTCGATGGCGTCGAGCACACGACCAAACCACGCGTCGATCATCGTCAGCTTGGCGCCGTAGCAGGCACGAATCTGTCGCGCCTGATCAGGCGTGAGCACACCGTGCGCGAGGGCGCCGCGAATATACGGTGGCCAGATGAGGTGTGGACCTTGCCAGTGCGGATCGTACATCGACGCGTAGGGCTCGGGGGCGTCGAACGGCTCGTGCGGATCGAACTCATCGACCAGCAAGAGGAAGCGTTCGTGCGCCCGCGCGTGCGTCTCGATCCAGCCGGCGGCCGCGGCCATCGTCCGCGGCCCAGGGAAATCAGTCTCGCCCCGGAAATAGCCGCGCGAGTCGTCGTACGGCATATGACCGCGTCCAAAGGACGGCGCGCCGACCCAGCTCGGATCGGCACGCGTGCGCCACGGATCGCTCTCGTGTCCGCGCTGGTAGTCCCACGCGGTGAAATCGGTGTGATAGTTTTCACCCCCGACCTCGAACAGGTGCGGGTGGTCGGTCACCAGCTTCGTGGTCACACCGGCGCGGCGCAACGGCACCGTGACGGCCTCTTCCCAGATCTCGATCGATCCCCATGGCTTCCACAGGAAATCGAGCGCGCCGCACAGCAGGTCATGGCGAGCGGGAATACACGGCAATGATCCGGCGTAGTGGCGCTCGAAGCACACGGCGCGCCGCGCAAAGCGATCGAGATGAGGCGTCTCGAACTCGCCGTCCCCATACGCACCGAGCAGGTGCCGGTTGAGCGAGTCCATGAGAATCACGATGGCGTTGAGCGGACGGGGCTGGGTGTCGGCGTCGCTGTGCATGAAATGCTTCTAGCGCACACCCTCCACAATACCGAAGACATTTCCGCAGCAGCAGCGCCACTTTTATTATTGACTATCGTTCTTTGTGCGTGGTAGGCAATTAGACACAAATGGTCGTGAGTCCCAATTTCCCGCGACGCCAGCGCGCGTCTCGGGGACCCTCGAAGTAACGAAACCCGAGTTAGTTTGGTTGCTACAGCTCCTTAAGGACGGATTGTTTGCGCACAACGATGAGGAATGAGGAGCGCGGGGCCCACGCATCGCCTGGGGGACGCGTTTGAGCTCATCCGACCTACGGTATCGCATGAAGCGCAGCACGATCGGGTTGCTGGCCGCCTTGGCTACCTGCTGGATTCCGGCACTGGCACTGGCCGATGTGAGTTTCACCACAAAGGTGTTCAGCGACAACATGGTTTTGCAGCGCCAGATGCCGGTTCCGATTTGGGGCGCCGCGAATCCAAACGAGCACGTCACGGTGACAATGGCGGCGGCCGACCCGTTGCGCTGCTTCAACGTCACGCCGCAAAATATCGTTCCCCAGAATGTTCAAACGACCGCCGGCAGCGATGGCAGCTGGCGCGTCAGCCTCGACCCGCTAGAAGCAGGAGGACCGTACGTCCTCACGGTGACCGGCCAGAACACCCTCGTCATCCAGTGCGTGATGCTGGGCGAGGTGTGGTTGGCGACCGGCCAATCCAACATGGCGATCAGCGTGCCGAATCGCATCACCCGCAAGCCATACACAGTCGATGGCCAGGGCGGTGGAACGCTTGGCGATGTGCGCACGTTCAAGACCCGGGGATGGGACGACAAACCCTCGGGAACGGCCTTCTGGTTCGGCGCGGAACTGAGCCAAGCGCTCGGCATCACCGTCGGGTTGCTCAACGAGGCGATTGGAGGGACCCCCATTCATACCTGGGTCCCTCCACAAATCGCCAGCGATCCTGACCCGGCGGTTGCCGGCATTCTACAGCCGCTGACCAATGTTGGTGCGAACTACCGAAAACTCGTCCAGCCGTTCGAGACGTATGCCATCCGCGGCAACATCTGGTGGCAAGGCGAGGCTAACTATCCCACGCCGAACAACTACGCGCACGTGTTTCCGGCGCTGATCCGCGCGTTCCGCAAAGCCTGGGGACAGGGAGATTTTCCATTTTATTTCGTGCAGCTGCCGACGGGCGGCGGTTCCGAGTTTGAATCAGGGGTCGTCGCTCAGCTGCCTGCAACCCCTCCCCAAACGGACCAGCTTCCGGTCATGGCCAATGCATTCTTTCAGACACTGGCTCTGCCAAATACGGGCATGGTGATCTCGCAGGATTTGATTCGTGCCCTCCACCCAACCAACAAGCATGTCTACGGTCTGCGGTTCGCAAACCTGGCCCTCGCGAACCTGTTCGGCCGCGACGATCTGATCTACGCCGGACCAACGCTCGAATGGGTCAACCAGGAGGGCAGCAAGCTGCGCTTGCACTTTCGCAACAACACGGCCGTAGGTCTGCAAGCCCTGGCGTCAAATCTGGTGCAGGGTTTCTCAATTGCCGGCGCCGATCATCTGAACTTTGTGTGGGCCAGCGCGGAGATTCAAGGCGTCGAGATCGTGCTCTCCGATCCCACCAACCAAGTCACCCAACCGGTTTGGGCGCGCTATGCATGGGCCGATTCACCAGAGTGGGCGAACCTGTTCAATGCCGCGGATCTCGGCGCAGCAATTTTCGAAGCGCAGTTCATCCCGCCGACATCGCCGACCGCGACACCGACGATCACGAGAACACCGACGGCCACAGGAACGGCAACCTCAACCGCAACGAAAACACCCACGGGAACGGTCACACCAACCCCAACCATCACTGCGACGCCAACCATCACCGCAACCGCTACCAACACGCCGACACCGACCAGGACGCCGACCGGCACCAACACAGCAACCCCGACGATCACCGCAACTCCCACCGTCACGGCAACTCCCACCATCATGGCAACACCCACCATTACGCCAACACCGATCAACTCACCGACGATAACCGCCACACCGACCATCACCGGTACCCCGACGCAAACGTTCACCCCGTCGAAAACCGCGACGCCTACCCAAACCTTTACCCCAACCTCGACACCGACGATCACCTCGACAGCGACGATTACCCCGACGCCGACGATCACCGGCACACCAACATCGACCGCCACGCCGACCGTCGTCTGTACCAGCGGCATACCGATCACTGTCGCTTCAATGAAGATCTTCCACGACGTCACCCCGGCCGGCGACGAATACCTGAAACTCAGCGGCTATGTGCAGCTGCCACCAACTGCAGACCCCACCGATCCACGCTCCAACGGCTTTGGCCTCTTCGTGACCGATCTGTCCGGCAGGACCATTTTCATTCGCCGCGAGCTGCCACCCGGTGGCGACCGATGGAAGCAAAGCATCAATGGGCGGCTGTGGCAGTACGCCGACGCGACCGGAGCCGTCGGGGGCATCACCAAAGCGAGTATCATCAGTATCCCGCTGAAGGGCCCCAACTATTACAAGGTCACCGTGACGGCACCGAAGGGTGCGTTCCTGTTATCAGCAAACAATCTCCCCGTGAACCTGTCGATTGTCATGGGCGGCCCCGCGCAGGCAGTCGATGGGTTGTGCGCCACGGTGCAGTTCAATCCCCCGTCCGCTGCGCTCCCTGTTTGCAAGACCATCGGCACCATCCTGACCTGCAAGTAGGCGCGGCGGCCGGTGGACCCGCGGCTAGTATGGCTTCTCGTGTCCGCTCCCCGTGGGGTCGTGACGAGCTACTGGGTGAATTTCTCGGATTCACCACGCCTTGAGCGGCGCCTTCTCGCTTCTTGAAAAGACGATGCCGCTACTCGGCCTTGTGGAGCCGCGCCAGCAGGCGGCCGCCTTCACGCCACCGTGACAATCGGTCGCGTCCATCCTAAGAATGGCGGGCATGAGAGACTTCCTCGACACACTGGCCCGCTGGGAATGCGACGGCGAAAGCATCGCGGTCGCGACGCTGGTACGCGCCTGCGGGTCGGTGCCGCGACTCCCAGGAGCGCGCCTGTGCATGACCCGCAGCGGCAAAATGGTCGGCTCGGTCAGCGGCGGCTGCGTCGAGAACGATGTCTTTGAACACGCCCTGCGTGTCCTCGACAGCCGCAGGCCGATCCTTGTCCGCTACGACGCTGCCGACGCGCAAGGGCTAGACGTGGGGCTGAGCTGCGGCGGATCCATCGAAGTCTTGATCGAGCCCTTCGCTGCCGCCGAGGCTTCGCAGGCGTTCGGTCACGCCATCCAGCAGGAGCACGCCGCGGCACTCTGCGTCGGGCTCACCCCGCCGCTGCTCGTCGGGCGCAAACTGGCGCTCCTCGAGGACGGGACTGCCGTCGGCTCCATCGACGGCGGTCTCGATCAGCGGATCGTGGTCGCCGCACAGCAGCTGATGTCGGCAGGCGGAACGCGCATGCTCAACCTGCCGTGGAACGACGACACCGCCACGGTGTTCATCGAGGCGTTGCCAACACCGCAGCGCTTGTTCATCGTCGGCGGTTCACATACGGCGGTACCGCTGTGCCGCCTGGCCAAAGTGCTCGGCTTTCAAGTCACCATCATTGATCCACGCACGGCCTATGCAACCCGCGAGCGTTTTCCGGACGCCGACACGCTCCTCCAGACCTGGCCCGGCGAAGCCTTGGCGGCAGCCTGCACGGCGGTGTCTGCGCTGTCGGTTTCCGTCGTGATCCTGACCCACGATCCGAAATTCGACCTCCCGGCCCTGGCGTCCGCGCTGCGTGCCGGCGTGCGCTACATCGGGATTCTCGGCAGCCGCAAAACGCACGAGCGGCGAAAAATGGAGCTGCGAGAGCAAGGATTCACGGATGCCGATCTGACACGCATTCGCGCGCCAATCGGTCTCGATCTCGGTGGCCGCGCCCCGGAGGAGATCGCGCTGGCGATTCTCGCCGAGATCCAGGCGGTGCGCTACGGGCGCGGCGGGATGGCGCTCGCCGACCGCGACGCATGAGCATCGACCAACATCCCGCGCTCTCCGGCATCATCCTCGCCGCGGGCAGCTCCACCCGGATGGGTCGCCTCAAGCAACTCCTGCCGCTCGAGGGACGTCCGCTGCTCCAACACGTGCTGGATGCAGCCGTCGCCTCGAGTCTTGACGAAATCATCCTGGTCCTCGGCCACTGCGCCGACGCGGTCACCGCGGCGATCACCCGCGCCGACCGCGTGCGTGTGGTCGTAAACCGCGAGTACGCCGCCGGCCAGAGCACGTCGCTGCGAGCCGGCTTGCGCGCCGCCAATCCTGCAGCGGCAGCGGCGGCGGTACTGCTGGGAGATCAGCGGGGTGTCACCGCACAGCGCATCGATACGGTCGCTGCGGCATTCATCGACGCGCGCGCGAACGTGGTGCGACCGGTCTACCACGAGCTCAACGGCCGGCGCGTTCCGGGCCATCCGGTCTTCCTGGCGCGCCAGGTGTGGGAGGATTTGGACACCTTGCGCGGCGACCAGGGCGCACGAGCGTTACTGCCGGCACATCCCGAGTGGCTTCTGGAAGTGCCCCTCGAAGGCGAGGCGCCGCGTGATATCGACACCTGGGGCGACTACCAATCCGTCACCGGCGCGGCACCGGGACCGACACGGGGCAACCAATGACTACCCGCAAGCCGCGCCGTCCGCGGGCACCGTCGGTGCACCGGTCAGCAAGGTCCTCAAGAAGCACCGATACTGATCTTTCGGCGGCTCCGTCTGGAACACCACCTCGTGGCCGTCTTCAATGCCGTCGCCGGGATGCTGCGTCAGCACGCCGGTGACGCAGCCGTTGCCCACCCGCACATTGCATGAGGCTGGGTATTGAATCTGCGCGCGGCCGGACAGCGGCAGCACGGTGAGAATCGACGTCTGCCCGGTGAGCTTGGGATTCGATGGATCGTCGATTGCCGGGCCGGCGAGGTCGAGACCGAACGACAGGCTGGAAGCATTGGCGATGTTCGGCAGAATGTAATCGTCGACGATGCCCTGAAGCATGAGGACGTGCGCCGGCGTGCCGCGGTACTGCGGATGCCGAATGACGAAGTCCGTATAGACCGGCGGGTCCGAAGACTCGACCGCCCACTGCACGAGGCTCATTGCCGGATCGTTCTCGGTCAACGTGCGATCGGTGTAGTGCAGCAGTTGATTGGCGACCGGCAATACCCGCAGCGGCAACCGCTTGTAGAGTATGTTCTCAATGTAGCTACCGCCCTCGCCGCTCAAGACAACGGCCCGGAAACGCGGCTCGATCGCCATCGTCAGCGGCGCAATCGTCGCCCCCAACGAGTGCCCCATGAGTGCGCGGTTCATTGGATCAAACGTGGACAGCGCCGGCGCTCCCGGACAATCATGGCTGTCGATTTCCATGTGGTCGAGCACCCGCGAGAGAACCACCAACTCGAGCGCCGACTCCCGTACGTTGTCGCGCAGGGCCGCCAGATTGAACACGTTGAAGATGAGAAAATCCTCGTTGCCGTTGGTCGTATTGCGTAGGCCGCCGAGCGGCCCGTCGACCTGCACACCCGCATATCCGACGCGCGCGAACTCCTGCGCCGGCCCCGATCCGGCCACCAAGGGCGGTCCGCCAGTCTTGCCTTGGACACCCCGGTCGACCAACGGCCGATCGCCGCCACCGCCGGTGCGGATAAACGTCACCAGTGGAAACCCGGCGGCCGGCATGGGTGCGCGTGGAATCGTGACCACCAGAGTGGAGGTCTCGAAATGCGCCGGCAGCGGGCCGCCCTGCGCGTCGACCTGCCAATCTCCGCCGCTCGTCGCGTAGGGCGCGTCTCCCTGCTGATAATCGGGCATATCGATCGTCGTGGAATAGACGCAATAGTCATCAAACACTTCGTTCCGCTCGAATGCCCGCGGCGTTGGTAGCGGCAGCTGAAGCGCATCCGCGGAAAAAGTGGCCATCCCCTCGGCTGGTGCATCCGTGGTGAAGACCGCAAGGCCGGCAACGGTGCATGCCTTCGAAGCATTCACGGCGGCGTGATAGCCCGCCAAATATTCCTCGCGCTGCGCGTCCGTGAAACCAGCGGGAACTTGGTTCGCGCCGAAGCCCGCGACCACAGGAGACACTTGCAGTCGCTGCCCGGTCATATCGAGCAATTCGGCGCACACGACCGCAGCGTAACGCGTCTTCGGCTGCAGCGGCACCCCTTGATAGGGCAGGAGAGAAAGCAGGTTCGGCGCTCCAAAAGGGCCACCGTCTTCGACAAAGTCGACATGCACGGGCACCCGTTTCCCGTCGTCAACCGAGAGCAGGAACACCGGTGCGTCCGCTGACACACTGCCGTCCACGTCGGGAAGCTGCGCCGGATCGATGGAGCCGGTGAGCGAGAAATACACCGCAGTGGTCAGTCCGAACGCGTGCGCGTCGCGCGCGAGCAGCGCCAACGCTTGGGCGACGATCCCGACATGATCGGGGTTGGGAAAGTGCGCCACGTCGACCCGGCCATCCGGTAGCTGCTGATCAGCGCTTGGAAACGGCGCGTCGTAGAAGCCACCGGCGCGGTCGAAGTCCATTCGCACCAGCACGTCGCCCGTCGGCACGGTCTGCACCGGCGGTGCCTGAGTGGTGCTCGTCGACGACTCGCCGCACCCCATCGCGGAAATCACCGCCAGGGCGAGTGTCAGCCAGTGAAGTGTTCCCATCGTTCTCCTCTACTTCTCCGCCCCCAAGAACCACGTGATCCCGCCAGCCGCTGCCGTATCAACGTCGCCACCAGTGTCCACCACCTTTTGTCGAAATTCATCTGACAAAATTTGCTTTCGTTTCAGGGCCGGGTTGGCGAGTGACTTTACGTATCACAGAGACGACAGTTCCAACAATTCGTCGACGGGAACGACGACCGTCACCATACCGCACTGACGCCGCGCACCGGGGATGCGTTGCCCCGCGGCGCCATCCTCCGTGCGCAGAGCTCACCGCTCCTCCGATCACTCCGGCAAGAACGGCTTGAACACCTTCATCAGCTCGGGCCCGCGGCGCAGGGTATGGCCGCCGTCGACGCCGATGCATTGACCCGTCACCCAGCTCGACTCGTCACTGAGGAGATGGGCAACCACACCGGCAACGTCGTCGGGTTTGCCGATCCTGGAGATGGGCATACAGCGCAAGTAGTCGCTGCGCGCGGCGTCGTTGTGGACAAGGATCGCCGCCAAGTCCGTCTCGACCAGGCTCGGCATGACGGCGTTGACGCGAATCCCGTGTTCACCAAGATCGTCGGCGGCGCAACGGGTGAGCATGTTGAGCCCCGCCTTCGACGCGCAATAGGCGGTCATCCAGCGGTGCGTGAGCGTCGCGGCGATCGAGCTGATGTTCACGATGCTGCCACCGCCGTGCACCTTCATGGCCCGGGCTTCGGCGCGCAGCGCGCGAAAAACGCCAACCAGGTTGGTGTCGAGCACCTGGACGAAGTCGGCGGTCGACGCGTTGAGCACCGTACCGATCGCACCCATGCCCGCTGCATTGACCGCCAGGCGCAGCGGACCCAGCTGTTCCTCGGCAGCGCACACCGCGGCGTCGACCGACTCGTCGCTCGCGACATCGCACCGCACCCAGGCCGCCTGCGGGCCAAGCGACTGCGCGGCGCTCTGCACGACGTCGCCGCGACGGCCCGCCAGCATCACCTTGCCACCGCCGGCCACAATCGCCTGGGCGCAGGCCAGACCAATGCCGGTGCCGCCGCCCGTAACCAATCCAACCTTGCCATCGAATCGAGCCATTGATCCTCCCTGACGTCATGTGTCCCTGCCACGACGCTGAACAGCGGACAAGTGTGCTGTCCTTCAAAAGGCAAATGAAAAACACGAAATCGGGAAAGCCCGAAGACCGGAGGGATCTCCAGTGCTCCTTTCGGGCTTTCGTGATTTCTTTGATGGCAGGGTCCGCCTCGCCGCCGCCGGGCCCGTGATATCGACAGCTGGAAGGATTACCGGTACACCATCGGCGCGGCGCACACTCGCCCTGGCGGAGTGGCGGCCGACAACCAGCGAGGACGAGTGCAGTGGCAATCGAAATCCGTGAAACGTTTCAGGTCCAGGCCCCCATCGACACCGTCTGGAAGTTCGTCATGGACCCGCAACAAGTGGTCACCTGCATGCCGGGCGCGGCGCTGGATCAGGTGGTCGACGCGCAGACATTTTTGGGCACGGTCAAGGTCAAGGTCGGCGCCATCACCGCGACATATAAAGGCCGCGTCCAGTTCACCCAGGTCGACCATCAGCAACACCGCATGCAGATGACGGCGGAGGGCCGCGAGACCGGCGGGGGGATGGCCAAAGGCACGATGGCCAGCCGCCTGCGGGCACTGTCGCCCAGTCAAACGGAAGTGGTAGCCGAAGCCAGCGTCGACTTGACGGGCCGCCTCATGCAGGTCGGACGCGGCATGATCCAAGGTGTGGCGCGCCAACTGTTCCAGCAGTTCGCCGAGTCGGTCACCCGACGCCTGGAAACCGCGCCCGCCGCGGCTGCCGGCACCGCCGAACAAGCTGCCGTTGCTTCCACCGCGAACTTCCCCGAACCCGAGGCCATTCGTGTCGTGCCGCTCCTGTTGCGAACCCTGTGGTCCGCCATCATCCGACTCTGGCGGCGGATTCTGGGCTCTGGGGACGTGCCGCGGTAACCAGAGTTTCACCTCTTGATTTCCAAACAAACGTTTGTTCGACTAGCGGAAATTTCACGCGGTGCGAGAGAGGGCAAGCTGTACGATGAGCCGATACTTGGTAGCATCAGA
>CAZTDK010000166.1:0-10159 GCA_964611965.1 uncultured Binatia bacterium (SeqCode)
CACTGGCCGAGGTCATGGAACGCGCCCGCCTCGCCCTCCTCACCCGACACCAGCACGTCTTGTTGCGGCTGGGCGAATTGATCGCGTACGCCGAGTGCGCCGCCCGTCTGGCTGAGCGCGCCGGCGCTGCCGCTGACGGACAGCTGAACCCGAAGAGCGACGGCCGCTTTGACGCGAGCGGCATCGCGACACTGAGCCGCATCTTCGCCCGTGAAGCCGCAATGAAGGTCGCCGCCGACGGGCTGCGCTGGATTTGCGGTGCGGGCGGGGTGGCGGATGCCGACATCCCCTCTTTCGCGAACAGTCTCGGCCTGCCGGCCATTCATTGCGCCCAAGCCGGCCTCCTCGCCGACATGGATGTCGTTGCCGACATCCTCTACGGACGCGCCGCAGCCGCGTCGCAACAGGCTGCGTAGGCGCAGCATTGGAGAGTACGTGGAACCAACAGCACACCGGGCGATCGCCATTGTCGGGGTGAGCGCCATTTTGCCCGACGCGCCCAGTGCGGTGGCGTTCTGGGAGAACGTGAAGAGCGGTCGCTACAGCATTACTGACGTGGCGCCGGAGCGCTGGGACCCAGCACGCTACTACGATCCTGATCCGAAGGCCCCCGACAAGACGTACTCGAAGATCGGCGGATGGGTACGCCAGTGGGAATGGAATCCACTACAGTGGGGCCTGCCGATCCCGCCGCGTGTCAGCGACGCGATGGACGACGGACAGAAGTGGGCGGTGGCGTGCAGCCGCGCCACGCTCCTCGACTACGGCCACCCGCACCGCCCACTGGATCTCGAACGCACCGCCGTCATCCTCGGCAACGCGATGGCCGGCGAGCAGCACTACCTGACCGCACTGCGCATCTACTTCCCCGAATACGCGCGGGAGCTCGCCGCGGCTCCCAGCTTTGCGGCGCTCGCACCTGCCGTGCAAGCGGCCATCACCGCCGAGATGCATGCGGGTGTTGGCCGGCGCTTTCCCGAGATCAACGAGGACACGATGCCCGGTGAATTGTCGAATTGCATCGCCGGGCGCGTCGCCAACCTGTTCAACTTGCGCGGCCCCAACTACGTCGTGGACGCGGCCTGTGCCTCGGCGCTGGCCGCGATCAGCGCCGCGACCGAGGGACTGGCTCAAGGCGACTATGACGCCGTGCTGGCCGGCGGCATCGATCGCAACATGGGCGCGTCGTCGTACATCAAGTTCTGCAAGATCGGCGCGCTGTCCGCCACCGGCACGCGGCCGTACGCCGACGGCGCGGATGGCTTCGTGATGGGTGAGGGAGCCGTGATGTTCTTGCTCAAACGTCTCGGCGATGCCGAACGCGCCGGCGACACGGTCTACGCCGTGATCCGCGGCATCGGTGGCGCCAGCGATGGCAAGGGCAAGGGCATCTCCGCGCCCAACCCGATCGGGCAGCGCTTGGCCGTTCAACGCGCGTGGCAGAACGCGGCATTGTCGCCCGCGACGGCGACGTTGGTCGAGGGCCACGGCACATCGACCCGCGTTGGGGATGTGGTCGAGGTGCAGAGCCTGGCTGCAGTTTTCGGCGAAGCGGGTATCGCGCAGGGGGCGGTTGCGCTGGGCTCGGTGAAATCGAATATCGGACACCTCAAGGCGGCGGCCGGTGCCGCCGGGTTGCTCAAAGCGGTAATGGCGCTGCATGAAAAGGTTCTGCCGCCCAGCCTGCATTTCGACCGCCCCAACCCCAACATCGACTTTGCCCACTGCCCATTCTACGTGAACACCGAGCTGAAGCCGTGGGAAGTGACTGCGGCGGGCGTGCGCCGCGCCGCCGTCAGCGCATTTGGCTTTGGCGGCACGAACTTCCACGTGGTTCTCGAGGAGTACGTCCCCGGCCGCCTGGCGAGCGATGCGAAGTCCTCCGTGAGCGTCGGGGTAGATCTCACGCCCGCCCCCACGGCTGCAGCAGTGTCACCAAAGGCGCCACTGCGTGGCGCGCTGGTCGTCGGTGCGCCGTCCGAGACCGCTTTACTTGAACGCCTCCACGGTATCCAGCAAGCAGCCGCGGCGGGCCGCACGCCCGCAGGCGGCGCGCCCGCCGACACCGATCTACGCGCCCAGGAACGCATTGCCATCGACTACGGTGACGCCGCGGATCTGGCAGACAAGGCGGCCAAGGGACTGAAGGCGCTGGCCGCCAACAGCGCCGGCATGTGGAAGGCACTGCGAGCGCAGGGCATCTTCCGCGGGCACGGACCGGCACCGCAGGTCGCGTTCCTATACACCGGCCAGGGCTCGCAGTACGCCAACATGTTGCGGCAACTGCGCGCCGTCGAGCCGATCGTCGCTGCCACCTTCGCCGCCGCCGACCGCACCATGACCCCGCTGCTCGGCACGCCGCTCAGCGACTACATCTTCGTCGACAGCGATGATCCGGCCGTCGTCGCCAAGACGGAAGACCACTTGCGGCAGACGGCAATCACGCAGCCGGCCGTGTTGGCCACCGACGCGGCGCTCACGCAGCTGCTCGCGGCATACGGCATTACACCGGACATGGTGATGGGGCACAGTCTCGGCGAGTACGGTGCGCTGATCGCCGCCGACGCCCTGCCATTCGCGGACGCCCTCGAGGCGGTCAGCGCTCGCGGCCGCGAGATGACCAGCCTGTCGTTCGCCGACAACGGCTGGATGGCGGCGGTGTTCGCGCCGCTTGCCGAAGTGCAGCGTATCCTGAAGGCCATCGATGGCTACGTGGTCATCGCCAACGTCAATAGCAACAGCCAGTCGGTCATCGGCGGGGAGACGGCCGCGGTGCAGCGGGCGATGGAAGCGTTCATCGCCGCGGGATACAACGCCGTGCAACTGCCGGTGAGTCATGCCTTCCACACCAAGATCGTGGCCCCGGCGAGTGAACCGCTGCGGCGCATGCTCGAACGCTTGCATGTACAGCCACCGGGCCTGCCGATCGTCGCCAACGTCACCGGCGAGCTGTACCCGATGGGACCGGGCGTCGTGCCGCAGATGCTCGACCTCCTGGCGCAGCAAGTGGCCGCGCCGGTGCAGTTCGTCAAAGGGTTGAAGACGCTGTACGCCGCCGGCGTTCGCCTCTTCGTGGAAGTCGGACCGAAGAAAGCGCTGCAGGGCTTCGTCGACGATGTCTTCAGCGACCGCAGCGAGGTCGCATCGCTCTTCACCAACCATCCAAAGCTCGGTGACGTCGTGTCGTTCAACCACGCCCTGTGCGGCTTGTACGCGGCCGGCCTCGGCGTCGGGCGTGCTGCCGGAGAGCCGCCCGATCGCGTCGTCCACCTGCCGGCTGCTGCGCCGCGACCGTCGGCGGCTGAAGCCGCAGCGTCGCTGACCCGCACGCCGTCGGCCGAGACCTACCTGCAACTCGGCCGCCTGGCGGCGGACTTCCTCGATAAGGCCGGGCAAGTCTATCGCGGTCCGGCGCCGGCCGCGCTCAGCGCGCCGGTGGTGATCAGCGGCGCGGCGCTCGGTCTACCGGGGACAGAACGAATCTTCGACGACGCCAACGTGGGGCGTATCTTGAACGGTGAGCAGTGCATCGATGTGATTCCGACCCGCTTGCGGCGGGCCATGCTCGATAAGCACATCACCCGTCTCGTGAAAACCGATCAGGGTGGCCCGACGTTCGAGGTGATCGACAGCGCCGCGGAGGTCATCAAGCTCGCCGGCCGGGGCGGCGCCTTCGATCTTGGCAGCGAGTTCGGCGTGTCCGCCGAACGCGTGCCGGCGCTCGACATAACGACGCGTCTTGCCATCGGGGCGGGGCTCGATGCGCTGCGCGACGCCGGCATTCCACTCGTGCGGCGCTACAAGACGACCAGCAAGGGCACGTACCTGCCGGACCGCTGGGTGTTGCCGGAGACGCTGCGCGATGACACGGGCGTGATCTTCGCTTCGGCGTTCCCCGGCTACGACGAGCTGATTGCCGATCTCACCCATTACCACACCGATCACGCGCGCCGCGAAGCACTGGCCATGCTCGAAAGCCTGCGTGATCGCCTCGTGCAGGTGAGCAATGGCCACGGCATCGCGGTGGCCGAGATCGATCACCGCATCCACGATCTGCGTGCCGCGACCGAGCACGATCCCTACACGTTCGACCGCCGCTTTCTGTTCCGTGTCCTGTCGATGGGACATTCCCAGTTCGCCGAGCTGATTGGTGCGCGCGGCCCGAACACCCATATCAACTCGGCGTGCGCCAGCACCACGCAAGCCGTGACGCTTGCCGAGGACTGGATTGGCGCCGGCCGCTGCCGCCGGGTGATCATCATCGCCGGCGACGATGTGACCAGCGATCGGATGTTGGAGTGGATCGGCGCCGGGTTCCTGGCGACCGGCGCGGCGGCAACTGATGACGTCGTCGAGGAGGCGGCGATCCCGTTCGACCGCCGCCGGCATGGCATGCTGCTCGGCATGGGCGCCGCCGCGATGATCGTCGAGAGTGCGGCGGCGGTCCGCGAGCGCGGCATCCGACCCATCTGCGAAGTGCTCAGCACGCTCACTGCCAATAGTGCGTTTCACGGGACCCGTCTCGATGTCGATCACATCTGCCAAATGATGGAGTCGTTGATCGCGCAGGCCGAGCGCCGCTGGGGCATTCAGCGCCAGCAGATCGCCCCGCAGACCGTCTTCGTGTCGCACGAGACCTACACGCCGGCACGCGGTGGCAGCGCCGCGGCCGAGGTGCACGCGCTGCGCGCGGTCTTCGGTCCAGCCGCCGATCAGATCGTCGTGGCCAATACCAAGGGGTTCACCGGCCATGCGATGGCCGTTGGTATCGAGGACGTCGTGGCGATCAAGGCGCTGGAAACCGGTCTGGTGCCGCCGGTCGCAAACTTCAAGGAGGTCGACCCCGACCTTGGCCCGCTCAACCTCTCCAAGGGGGGCGCGTATCCGGTGCAGTATGCCCTGCGCCTGGGCGCTGGCTTCGGCTCACAGATCAGCATGACGCTCATGCGCTGGGTGCCGACGCCCGACGGCACGCGCCCGGACCCCGATGCGCTTGGGTTTGCCTACCGGGTTGCCGACGCCAACGTCTGGCAGACATGCCTCAGCCGTATGAGCGGCTACGCCAGTGCAGAACTGGAAGTCGTCAGTCGTACCCTGCGCGTGAAGGATCAAGGTCCGGCAGCGCGCGCGGCCCAGCCGGCAGCCCCGCCTCCCGCAGCGGTGCGCCCGCCAGCGTCGGTCCTCGCCCTTGCACCGCCACCGCCGACCGCAGCGGTAATGCCGGCCGTGCCTGACAGGGTGGATGGCACGACGGATGTGGTGAAGGCGCGCGTGCTCGCACTCGTCGCCGAGACGACGGGGTACCCGCCCGACATGCTCGACCTGGACCTCGACCTCGAGGCTGACCTCGGCATCGACACGGTGAAGCAAGCGGAAGTGTTTGCCGCCTTGCGCACCGCATACAACATCCCGCGCGATGAGCAATTGAAGCTGCGCGACTTTCCGACACTGGCGCGGGTCATCCAGTTCGTATGTGACCGTCGGCCAGACTTGGCGATAGCGGCAGCCGCCGAGACGGTCGCGGCGTCGCCCCCTGCGCCGCCGCCAGCGTCAGCGGCGGATGCCATACGGGAGCGCGTACTGGCGCTGTTCGCGGAGAAAACCGGCTATCCGCCGGACATGCTCGACCCGGACCTGGATCTGGAAGCCGATCTCGGAATCGATACCGTGAAGCAGGCGGAGCTGTTTGCGGCGATTCGCGCGGTCTACGACATTGGACGCGAGGATACGCTGAAGCTGCGTGATTTTCCGACGCTCGCGCACGTCATCCAGTTTGTGCACGACCGGCGGCCCGATCTGGCAGCGCCGTTGGTGGCCGAAATCCCGCACCCAGCAGCAAGCCGTGCCGTGCCGCCGCCGGAGCGTGCCGCCGAAGATGCGGTGAAAGAGCGCGTGCTGGCGCTGTTCGCGGAGAAAACGGGCTATCCACCGGACATGCTCGACCCGGACCTCGATCTGGAAGCCGACCTGGGCATCGATACGGTGAAGCAGGCGGAGTTGTTTGCGGCGATTCGCGCGGCCTACAACATCCAGCGTGACGACACGTTGAAGCTGCGCGACTTTCCAACGCTGGCACACGTCATCCAGTTCGTGCACGACCGGCGGCCCGCGAGCGCTGCGTCGGTGCCACCCCCACAATCGGAGGCTCAGCAGCTGGCAGTGCCGCCGGGACCCGGCGGGAGCATGGATGCCGCCAACCGCATCCCGCGCCGCGTGCCGATCCCGACGCTGCGTCCGTCGCTCAACCTCTGCAAGCTGACCGGTGTGACGCTCGCCGTCGGGAGCCGCGTGCTGGTCATGCCCGACCAAGGCGGTGTCTCCAAGGCACTGCTGAAGCGACTCAAGAAACGCGGCGTCGAGGTGCTGGTGCTCGATCCGATCGCCGCTGCGGGCGTGCTCGCGGAGAGCATTGCGAGTTGGCTGACGCGTGGTCCGGTGCACGGCGTATACTGGCTGCCGGCGCTCGATCCCGAATGTGACATCAGTGAGATGAATCTCGCAGCCTGGCGGGCCGCGTTGCACGTGCGGGTGAAGCTGCTCTACGCCACGATGCGGGCCGTGTACGAGCACGTGGCGCACCCGGGAACGTTCCTCATCTCGGCGACCCGGCTCGGCGGGCAACATGGATACGACGAGGCTGGTGCGTACGCGCCGCTCGGTGGTCCGGTGGTCGGTTTCACCAAGACCTACAAGCGCGAGCGTGACAAGGCGCTCGTCAAGGCGGTCGACTTTGGGCCTACACATCAGGCTGCCGAGGTGGCTGATGCACTGCTCGAAGAGACGTTGCGCGATCCCGGTGTGGTCGAGGTGGGCTACAAATCCCGGCTGCGCTGGAGCGTCGGCTTGCGGGAGGAACCGGCCGTCGGCAGCGGTCTCGTGCTCTCCCGCGACAGCGTGTTCGTCGTGACCGGCGCGGCGGGGAGCATCGTCTCGGCCATCATCGCCGATCTCGCTGCCGCTTCCGGTGGCACGTTCTACCTGCTCGACAAAGTTCCGCAGCCTGATCCCGAGAACCCGGACATCCAGCGCTTCGTCACCGACAGGGACAATCTGAAGCGCGACCTCTTCGACCGTATCAAAGCGCGTGGCGAGCGTGCGACGCCGGCGCTGGTCGAGCGCGAGCTGGCAGCGTTGGAGCGTGCGCATGCGGCGCTCGCGGCGCTGCAGGCGGTGCAGGCTGCGGGCGGTGTGGCCCGATACTACAGTGTTGACCTCATGGACGCGGACGCCGTCGGCAGTGCCATCGCGGACGTGCGCGAGCACAGCGGACACATCGATGCGCTCATCCACGCTGCCGGCCTGGAGATCAGCCGTTTCTTGCCGGACAAGGACGCGCGCGAGTTCGACCTGGTGTTCGACGTCAAGAGCGACGGCTGGTTCAACCTGCTGCACGCCATCGGCAGCATGCCGCTCGGTGCCACGGTCGCTTTCAGCTCGATTGCCGGACGCTTCGGCAACGGCGGCCAGGCGGACTACAGTGCCGCCAACGATCTGTTGTGCAAGTACAGCTCGAGCTTCCGAACGACGCGGCCTGGTACGCGTGGCATCGCAATCGACTGGACGGCGTGGGGCGGCATTGGCATGGCCACCCGCGGCTCGATCCCGAAGATGATGGACGTGGCCGGCATCGACCTGCTTCCAGCCGACGCCGGAATTCCCATCGTGCGGCGTGAGCTCCTGGCGGGCACCCGCGGCGAGGTGGTGATCGCCGGACGGCTCGGCGTCCTCTTAAACGAATGGGACGACACCGGCGGCCTTGATGCCGGCGGGTTGCTCAATGGCCAGTCGGCCCAGCGCGGGCCGATGCTCGGGAAGGTCGTGGGTATGCCGCTCCACAACGGGCTGACTGTCGAGACCACGCTCGATCCGGCAGCCCAACCGTTCCTGCATGACCACCAGATCGATGGCACTCCGGTGTTGCCCGGCGTGATGGGTGTGGAAGCCTTCGCCGAGCTGGCAATGCTCCTCCTCCCCGACTGGCACGTGGCGGCGATAGAGGATGTCGAGTTCCTCGCGCCGTTCAAGTTCTATCGCAACGAGCCACGCGTCGTCACCCTCAGCGCAATGTGCTGGCCGGATGGCGAATCCATCGTGGCGGACTGCCGCCTTACCGGCAGCCGCGTCTTGCCAAATCAGTCGGAGCCGCAGGTGACGACACACTTCACCGGGCGCGTCCGGCTCATCAGCCGCTTGCCCGAGGGCAGCAGCGCCTGCGTGCCGCACGCACCGACCGGCGCCGGTGTCAGCGGACTCGACATTTATCGCATCTACTTCCACGGGCCGGCGTACCAGGTGCTGCAACGCGCGTGGCGTGACGGCGGGACGACGGTTGGCCTGATGGCGGAAGCGCTACCCGACAACCACATCCCGTTTCAGTTGGCGACGTTGATGTCGCCGCGACTGATCGAGTTGTGCTTTCAGACGGCCGGCATCTGGGAGATCGGTACAACCGGGCACATGGGGTTGCCCCAGCACATCGACCGCGTCAGCGCGCTGCGTATTCCAGATGCGGGCAGTGGTCGGCTGCAGGCCGTGGTGAATCCACACGGCGAGGCGGGGAGCTTCGACGCGCAGGTTCTCGACGCCAACGGCAACGTCTACGTGGATCTTCACGGCTATCGCACCATTGAGCTGCCGGCCGGGATCGACGCCGCGGACCGCAAGCCGCTGCAGGAGGCGATGGAGTGAGGAGAAGAGTCGGGTTGCCATGTCCTCCGAGTTGCAGCGCATAGCGATCGTCAATCGTGGCGAGCCTGCCATGCGGCTGATTCACGCCGTGCGCGAGCTCAACCACGAGGCCCGCCACGAGGGGGGACAGCGACGGACGATCGCCCTGTTCACCGCGCCGGACCGGGGCGCGATGTTCGTGCGCGAGGCCGATGAGGCGTTGGACCTTGGCGCGGCGACGTTGATCGACGCACGCGACGGCGAGCGCAAGAGCGCGTACCTCGATTATGTGCGCCTCGAGCACGCCTTGGTGGCGGCGCGCGCTGACGCGGCGTGGGTGGGATGGGGCTTTGTCGCCGAACACGCCGCGTTCGCTGAGCTCTGCCAACGCCTGGGGATCGCTTTCATCGGACCTGACCCAATTGTCATGCGCTGGCTCGCCAACCGTGTCGCGGCGAGACAGCTCGCCGAGCGGGTCTCCATCCCGGTGGTACCGTGGAGCGGCGGCCCGGTCGAGACGCTTGCCGAGGCGCGGCGACACGCCGAGCGTCTCGGTTATCCGTTGCTGTTCAAGGCTGCCAGCGGCGCCGGCGCCGGCAGGCTTCACCCGGTGCCGTCCGCCCCGGAGTTGGAGACGGTGTTCGAGCGCGCACGCGCGGCAGCCCTGCGGGCCTGCGGGGATGCGACCATTTTCCTGGAACGCCAACTGACCGGCGCGCGCCACGTCGAAGTGCAGATCGTTGCCGACCACTACGGCACGACGTGGGCCGTGGGTGTTCGCGATTGCACCATCCAGCGGCGGAGCCAAACGGTCTTGGGGGAAGCCCCGTCACCCGTGCTCTCCGCGCAGCAGGATCAGGCATTGCGTGACGCAGCAGTGCGTCTCTGCGAATCGGTGGGCTATCGGAACGCCGGCACCGTCGAGTTCCTGTTTGATCCCGCCAGCCAGGCGTTCTTCTTCACGGCGGTCGCCACGTGCCTGCCGGCGGAACACCCGGTGTCCGAAATGACGGCGGGTCTCGACCTGGTCAAGCTCCAGCTGCACGTGGCCGGTGGTGGCCGGCTTGTCGGCGCGCCGCCCATCCCCCGGGGCCATGCCATCGAGGTGCACCTGAACGCCCAGGACGCGGACAACGACTTCACACCAACGCCGGGTGTCATTGAGGTGTGCCGACTCCCGACCGGCGCGGGGCTGCGCGTCGATACCGGCGTCGACGCAGGAGACGCGGTTGCGTCCGATTTCGATCCGGCGATTGCCAAGCTCGTTGCCTACGGAGGCGACCGGCGTGAGGCGCTCGCCCGCCTGCAACGCGGGCTCGCCGACAGCATCGTCGTGATGCGCGACGGCACCACCAACAAGGCATTCATGCTGGCGCTGCTGGAGCGTGACGAGGTGCGCGTCGCGAGCGCCGACACCGGCTGGCTCGACCGGCTGGCGGCGGCGGGCGAGCCGGTCGTACGGCGGCACGCCGACGTCGCCCTGCTGCACACC
>CAZTDK010000167.1:0-10066 GCA_964611965.1 uncultured Binatia bacterium (SeqCode)
GTGGCTCGCGGCCTCGATGCCCTGTGCGGCAATGTCGGCCGCCCGCGCATAACGTCCGACTTCGGCGTAGGCTGCGGCCAGACTGTTCAGCGCACTGGCGTCGTGCTGCTGGGTGCGCTGCACGGTGTCTTCGGCCAGTTGGACGGCACGCGCGCCATCACGCAACTGCGCATTGTCCGCCGTGGCCAACAGCCAGGCGAGCCTGGTTGCTGCCGCATTGGAATCGGGGTGCTCGTGCAACACCTGGTTGAGCTCCGCCTCCGCCTCGCGCACGTGTCCAGCTTGAACATATGCGAGCGCCAAGCGATAGCGCATCTCGACCAGCTGCGGGTTGAGCTGCAAGGCGGCGCGAAACTGTTCGACGGCCTCAGAGAGGTGGCCGCTTTGCTGCAGGACCAACGCGAGGTTCCAATGCGGCTCGGGGTGCTGCGGCGACAGCCGGATTGCGTCCGTATAGTGCACGATGGCCTCGTCGGTTTGACCGGATTTCGCGAGCGTCGCGGCGAGGTTGTTATGGGCGGCACTGAAGTCGGGGTCAAGCCGGATCGCCTCGCGATACTGTGCTACCGCGCCGTCGGTGTCGCCCTGCGCCGCGAGCACGGCGCCGAGGCTGTTGTGCGCATCGGCATAGTCCGGGTTGGCGCGCAGTGCCGCGAGATACTGTTGCTTTGCCGCCTCGCGATCACCGCGTGCCTCGAGAATGACGCCCATGTTGAGCTCAGCCTTGAAATAGGTGGGTTCGATGCGCGCCGTCTCGGCGAACTGAGTGAACGCCTCATCACGCCGGCCCTCCTCGAGGAGCACGGTGCCGAGCATGAAGTGGGCGACGTAATTGTTGCGCGTGACTGTCAATGCGTGCTCGAAGAGATGCTGCGTATCTTGCCATGGTTGGAGCTGGCGTGCGGTGAGCACCGTACAGGCGCCAAGCGCCAACGCTGCTGCGCCGGCGCACGCCGCTTGGTGGTGGTGCCAAGCGCGCAGCAGATCGGGGATACCCCACGCCACCATGATGAAAATGCCAATCAAAGGCAGATACGTGAAGCGATCCGCCAGCGCGTGCCCGCCGAAGCGCACCAGGCCGCTGACGGGGATGAGGGTGATCAGATACCAGAACCAACCGGTGAGCAGATAGCGATGCAGACGCGCGTGCCGCAGCACGAACACCGTGATCACGAACAAGAACACCGCCGACGCGCAGATCTGCCACCACGGCAGCGCCGGGTCATAGGGATAGAACACCGCCAGATTGGTCGGCCAGATCGTCTTCCAGAGATACGTCGCGTACGCGACCACGGCGTTGGCGAGGCGATCGGTCGGCCCCGCCGCGGCCAGCGAAATCATCGCTCCACCTTGGCGTTGCGCGATGACCGTGACCGCGCTGACGACGCCCGCTAGGAGCAGCAACGGCAGCTTCTCGAGTAGCAGCGAAAGCGACGGCGCGAGATCGCGGAATCCCGGCCTTGCTCCGCCGCCGCGGCGCTCCGCAGCGGCGGTGCGGCCCAACGGCCAGACATCGAGCAGCAGGAGAACCAATGGCAGCGTGACCGCCATCGGCTTCGACAACAGCGCCGCCATGTAGGCCAGCAACAGCCAGCAGTAGCTGCGTGCCAGTGGCCGCCGCACGTACGAGACATAGGTCCAGAGCGTGACCATCCAAAAGAACGCGCTCAAGACGTCCTTGCGTTCCGCGATCCAGGCGACCGATTCCACGTGCAAGGGATGGACGGCGAACAACGCGGCGACGCAGGCACTCGGCCAGGGCCGCGTGGTGGTGCGCATCAGGAAGCCAAACAGCAGCACAGTGTTCAGGATGTGGAGAACCAGGTTGCCGAGATGCATTGGCCCCGGGGTCAGCCCGAAGAGCTGACAGTCGAGCATGTGGGACAACGTCGTGAGCGGATGCCACGTGGCTTGATGGACACCCGTCCACGCCCAGACAACTCCGTCGCGTGTCAGCCCGGCCTTCACCAGGCTGTTCTGCGTGACGTAGGCGGGATCGTCGTAGCCTAGAAACGCGTAGTGGCGCACGGGGGCGTAGACCGCCACGGGTACCAGGATCAAGGCTAGCGAGATCCAGATGGTCGTCGTGTCGCGGATCAGGGACGTGGACTGCCCGCGCTGGGGCGGCCGCGGGTTGCGTGTGCCTGGCGCCCGGGAGGCCATCACGGCTGTTGCGCTCCCGCCGATTCGCGAGCCGCTTGGGCGGCCCGGTACTGTGCCAGGCGTTCGTTCAACGCGCTGACCAATGCCGGACGCTGTGCCGTCCGCGCCGCTCCAATGGCCGTCGCCGCCGTGTCCGCGGCGTCGCGGAAGCGACCCTGCGCGGCATAGGCGGCGGCGAGACTATTGAGGACCTCCGGGTCGCCGCGCTCGCTGTGGCGGGCGGCGTCTTCCGCCAGCTGCACCGCGCGCGCTGCGTTGCGCACCTCGGCATCGTCGCTCGTTGCCAACAGCCAGGCCAGCGTGGCTTCGGCGGCTGGCCAATCCGGACGCTCGCGCAAGAGCTCGTCGAGCTCGGCGATAGCCTCGCGGACGAGCCCCGCTTGCGCGTAGGCGTTGGCCAAGCCGAAGCGGGTGTCAACCAGCTGCGGCTTGAGTTGCAGGGCAATACGAAACTGCTCGATGGCTTGGTCCGGGCGGCCGGCGCTTGCCAAGACGGCTGCGAGGTTTGAACGCGATTCGGCCCGTTCGGGTTGCAAACGGACGACTTCACGGTACTCGGCAATGGCGGCGTCGGTCTGGCCGGTGCTTTCGAGGATCACGGCAAGGTTGTTGTGCGCCGCGCCCATGTTGGGATTCAAGCGGATGGCCTCGCGGTAATGAGCCGCTGCGCCATTCGTGTCGCCGCTGTCGGCAAGCAGGCGTCCCAGCCTGATATGCGCTTCGACGGAGGTGGGGTCGTTCTCCAGCTGTCTGACGTAGTGCTGGGCTTCGGTGGCGCGGTTGATCCGATCGCCGGCGGCAAGATGGCGCGCGCCTTCGCTATGCTCTCCCAGCACCACCAGCGCCGCGCCCAGATGGTTCTCCGCGACGGCATTGTTCTGTGTTACCGCCAACGTGTGTCGAAACAAGCTGACGCTGTCCTGCCAATAGCGCAGCTGCACGGAGGCAACGAGCGCGTATCCGATGATCCCTATGGCGGCGAGTGCGGCGCAGGCGACTTGGCGGTGCTTCCAGCGCTCCAGCAGGTCGGGAACCCCCCATGCCGCGATGAGGTAGAGTCCGATCGACGGCACGTAGGTGTAGCGATCGGCGATGGCGTGACTGCCGTACTGGACGAGGCCGATGACGGGTACCAACGTGCCCACATACCACAGCCAACCGACGGCGAGATACGGACGACGGCGGATCTGCCACAGCGCACCGCTGGTGATGGCCACGAGAAGTGCCATCGATCCTACAACCTGCCACGTGGGTAGCGGCGCGACGAAAGGATAGATGGGGGCCAGTCCGGATGGCCACAGCATCTTCACCAGATAGGCGACATACGCCACCAGTGCGTTGGCGATCCGGTCACCGAACGACGAGCGCTGCAGGCTGACGACCGCGCCGACGTGTTGCTGGGTGATCATCGTGATCGTGGCGGCCACGCCGGCAAGGATGAACAGCGGCAGCTTCTCGAGGACCAAGCGTGGCAATTCGTGATCGCTGTGACGGCTCCGCCTGGCGGAACCTCCCCCTGGCCCGGGGCCCGCTCCCCACCGCTCCAAGGGCCAGAGATCGAGCAACAGGAGGGTGAACGGTAGTGTCACCACCATCGGTTTCGACAACAGCGCGGCAACGTAGGCGGCCAGCACCAGCGCATAGCGCCGCGCCCGCGGTTGACGGACGTACGCAACGTAGGTCCACAACGTGAGCATCCAGAAGCATGCGCTCAAGACATCTTTGCGCTCGGCAATCCACGCGACCGATTCGATGTGTATGGGATGGATCGCAAACAGCGCGGCGACGCAGGCGCTGCGCCACGGCCGCGCGGTCATGCGCACGAGAACGCCGAAGAGGAGCAGGGTGTTCAACGCGTGCAGCGCGACGTTGACCAGGTGCGGCGGTCCGGGCTCGGTGCCGAAGAGTTGACAATCGAGTAGATGCGACAGCGTCGTCAGGGGATGCCAGGTGGCCGAGTGCGGTTGCGTCCAGGCCCAGACGATGCTGTCGCGCGTCAGCCCGGCGGTGACGTGCGGGTTCTCCGTGACGTAATCGTTGTCGTCGTAGTTGAGGAAGTCGTGGTGGCGAACGGGCGCATAGACTGCAATCGTCAGCCCCAGCAAAGCCAGGCAGAGCCAGGCGTTGCTGGGTGCAGTCACGCGGTTACGCTGGCCCGCTTGGTCGTTCAGCACGCGCCTTCTCAGGAGGTCTGCAAAGCGACTAGTGAGACCGCAGATGCTCCAGCTGCTCACGCGCCTCGGCGTCCGCGGGGTTGAGCCGCAGCGCCGTCTGCAACTCGGCAATGGCGCGCGCGTTCTCCCCCTGCCGCGCCAGCAGTAAGCCCAGGCCATGGTGTGCCGCGGCGTGGTCGGGTTTCAGCTGCAGGGCGGTTTCGTAGTGCGCGATCGATTCTTCCGCTTTCCCTTCGGCAGCGAGGGCCGCTGCCAGGTTGGTGTGGGCTTCCGGAAAATCGGCGCGGCTGCGCAATGCTTCCTGGTACTCGGCAATAGCTTCGTCAAGGCGCTGTTGCTTGAAGAACAGAAAGCCCAGGTTGTTGTGTGCCTCGGCGTAGTCGGGGCGCAGGCGCAGGGCGATGGCAAAGTGAGCCTGGGCGTCCTGGTCGCGCCCTTCCATGAGCAGCACGGTCGCCAGGTTGTAGTGTGCGTCGACGTACGCCGGCTGCAGGCGTACCGCCTCTTCCAGATGCGCCAGGCCCTCCGCGGTCTTCCCGGCCGTTGCCAAAGCGCTCCCGAGGTTGTTGTGTGCCGGCGCATAGGTTGCTTGCAGTCGCAGTGCCGCTTCGTATTCGGTGATGGCTTCATCGAGCTTGTCGCGTGCTCGTAGAACGTTTCCGAGGTTGGTATGAGCCTCGGGATCATCGGGGTGCGCGTGCAACGCCGCGGTGAAATGCTGCGCGGCCTCCTCGTTCCTACCCTGTGCGGCCAGCAAAAGCGCGAGATTGTTGTGGGCGCGGGCATCGGTGGGCTGGAGCCGCAAGACATCGGAATACTCCGCCATCGCCTCCTTGATCTCGCCGCGCTTGGCGAGGGCGACGCCGAGGTTGTAGTGCAGCTGTGGATCGTCGGGCTTGAGCCGTACAGCGGCGGTGTGCTGTGCGATGGCCTCGTCGAGCTTGCCGGCGTTGACCAGTGCGACGCCAAGGTTGTCATGCGCCACGACGTAGTCGGGCCTGAGGCGGACCGCTTCCATGAGATGGGAAATCGCCTCGTCTGTGCTTCCCTTGGCGGCCAGGGCCATGCCCAGGTTGTTGTGGGTCTGCGCAAACTCCGGTTCGAGTTGGAGCGCGGTGGTGTAGAGTGCGAGGGCGTCGTCGAGCTTACCTTGGGCTCGCCAGGCGTTCCCGAGGTTGTTCAGGGCTTCCGGATAGTCCGGCTTCAGGCGCAAGGCCTCTTGGTAATGCGCGATGGCGTCGTCGAGCGCAACGTCATCCGCCATGATCATGCCGAGGTTGCTCTGTGCCATCCAGCTCGTGGGGTTCTTGGCGACGGTGTCGGTCCACAGTGTGCGCTCATCGCGGTAGGCGCCGCAACGTCGTGCCGTGAGCCCGCCGAGCGCGAGGAGAACCGCAACGCCGAGACCGTATGCGATCGGCACGGCGGAGCGCCGGCGCTCGAGCAGCTTGCTGCCGGCGACCGCGCACGCTGCCGCCAGTGGCATGGTCGCGAGGTAGGCGAAGCGATCGGCAACAAAGGAATAGCGCATGAAGAAGACATTGATGAGGCCCAATACCGGCGCCAGTGCGCTCGCATAGCAGAGCGCCGCGACCAGTGGGCCGGATCCGATCCGCTGCCGCAGCGCATACAGCGTGACAACGGCGGCCAGCGCTGCCGCCGGGAACAGATACTGCCACCAGACGTGGGCGTCGACCGACCAGCGCGGGTAGACAAAGGCCAAGGGGGACGGCCAGAAAAAGGTTGCGAGATAGAAGTACAGCGCGCGCCCTGCCACCAGGACGCGCTCGATCAATGACAGCCCCCATTCGGCGCCCTTGGCTCCGGTGTACCGTTCCATCCAAATGGTGAACGATGACAAGATGAATGCCAGGGCAACCGGCGGGACGAGCAACGCGATGGTACGCCGACTCACCTGACCGGACTTCCACCAGACGAGCAGCAGCACGGTCGCGGGCAAGACACAGGTGGCGGTCTTGCTCAACAGTGCGGCCAGGAACAGCAGGCACGCCGCCGCGTAGAAGCGCCAGCGCACGTGCGGGAGACTGGTGCCCTCGGCAATTGTCGCCTGCAGGAACGTCAGCACGGCGCCCAAGTAGAACAATCCCGACAGCACGTTCTTGAGCTCGGTCACCCAGGCCACCGATTCCACCTGTATCGGATGGATCGCGAACAGCGCCGCGGCCATCCAGGCCCCCGGGAGGCGCAGCCAGTGCAGGAGCCGCCACAGCAGCAGCGCGTCCGCTGCGTGAAGGATGATGTTGACAAGATGGTATCCGAGTGGGTCCAAGCCCCACAAATGATACTCGATCCAAAACGTCGTGAACGTAAGAGGGTAGTATTGCCACTCGGCGCTGGGCTCGAACCAGATTTGCCACAGGCCCGTGAGGCTGCGGAGTGTCGGATTGGCGGTCACATAGCCGACGTCATCCCAGATGAATCCGTCGCGCAGCGCCGGCAAATAGGCGAGCAGGGTCATGACAACCAGGAGCGCAGCGCTGGTTGCGATGCCGGCGTGAATCGAAACCGTGGCGACTTGCGGGTGCGCCCCGGGTGTCGGGAGGCGGCGCTGTCGGTTGCCGCGCGGTCTGCCCGCCGAATGCTCCCAAGCACGCATTTACCACTGCCGTTCTAGATGGCCCCGCGGCGCCGATGAAGTCAAGCGCCCGCGTCCACGGGCGGCAGCGCTCATCGTGAGGCGAGCTCCCGAAGGAGAATGTTGGCGACGATGCGGTGCCCCGAGGTGGTCCAGTGCATGTTCCAACGGTAGTACAGGTAGGGGTCGTCGTGTGCCGCGTCCCGCAGTCCCGGCTGAAGATCGATGACGCGGAGGTGCCGCTCATTGCACAGCTCGGTCACCAGCCGGGCCGGCAATTCCGGATCGAGCGGGTGGTCGGGTGGCCGTGGGTGGGCGCGTTCGAAGTCGGCCCAGAGATCCGGGTAGACCTGCATGGGGCTCGGAACAACGACGACAACGAGCTCGGCGCCGGTGCGCTGCACACTGTCGGCGAGCGCCGACAGCAGGCGGCCGAACAGCACCCAGCCATTGGCCGTCTGCGCGTTTGGCGGCTGCTCGAAGAAGCGGTCCTCCCATGGCTGCCCCGGGTTGCGCGAGAAGATGATCCCGCTGCGCTCCAGCGCGCCGCGGACGCTCGGCACACGTGCGAGGGCGAGCACGGCATTGCTCACCAGCGCCGACCGCGCAATCAGCCGGAGCCCCGGCGCTGACGGTGCCGTCTGGTCCGGAGACGCGGTTGCGACTTGCGCCGCTGTCCGCTGCGGGACCGGCACGCCGGTCAGTACGAGGTTGGCCGTGGCCTCGTCCCAGCGAAAGAGCGGCTTGGGGTAGTCGTAGCGCTCGGCAAACTGGTTATCGTACAGATCGGTCCAGGGGGTGACCACGAGCAGGACGAGGTCGGGCCGAAACCGCTGTCCGAGCTGTTGCCAGAGCAGCAGCTCCTGGTCCGTCCCGTAGCCCGAGACACCCAGGTTCACGACCTCGAGTCGCGGGCTGCTGTCATGCGCCAGCAGCGTCGTGAACAGCTCGTCGTCGTCGACGCCGAGACCCCACACGAATGAGTCGCCGAGTACCACGACGCGGCGCGCCCGCGTGCGTGCAAACTCGATGGTGGGGCCGCGGAAGCCATAGCGGTTCTGATGCACCTGATGGTGTGTGTCGGGCGCATCGAAAGTGTCGTCGACGTTTGGCTTGCCGACCCAGCCGAGCGTCGGATCGTAGACACAGAACTTTCCGCGTTCCGATTCACTGCGAGACTGCAGGAGGAAGACGCGCTGGGCTTGCGGGCGCCACGCACGCAAGAGCACCTCGGCGACCAGGAGCGCGGCGATCGTGCTCGCCAACGCGATCAGCCACGGCAGCAGGCGACCGCTCCGCCGTGTCACGGCCGGGTTTCCTTCGCTGCGCGTACCGGCCGGCCGGCCCGATAGGAAACAAGGCGCTCGGCCAGCGCGTCGGCGAGCGGCACCCGGTGGTTGGTGCGTGCGCGTGCCTCCGCCGCTTCGGCCGTGCGCACCGCCTCATCAAACCGGCCGGCCTCGGCGTATGCGGCCGCCAGACTATTGAGCACATCCGGATCCTGAAGGTCGGTGCGGCTGGCCGCCGCCTCCGCCAACTGCACCGCGCGCGCAGCGTTGCGCAGCCGCGGGTCATCCGCCGTCGCGAGCACCCACGCCAGGGTTGCTTCGATAGCGGTCTCGCCTGGATGGGCGCTCAGCAGCTCGTCGAGCCCGGCGATGGCCGCCTGCGCGTCGCCGGCTTGTGCATAGGCGCTCGCTAGACCGAAGCGGGCCTCGGCCAGCTGGGGCTTGAGCTGCACGGCACCGCGAAACTGCTCGATGGCCTCGGGCAGCCGTCCCGCGCTGGCGAGCGCCGCGCCGAGGTTGCAGCGCGTCGCCGCGTCTTGCGGTTCCAGGCGTACGCCCTCGGTGTACTCGACGATCGCTTCGTCGGTGTGCCCCAGGTTCTCGAGAACGATCGCCAGATTGTTGTGTGCGGACGCGAGCGTCGGATCCTGATGCAGCGCCTCGCGATACGCCGCCGCAGCGGCGGCGAGATCGCCCCGGGCCGCGTCGATGAGGCCGAGCCCGAGGTTGGCCTTTGCATAGCGCGGATCGAAACGCAGCGCCGCGCGATAGTGTTCCTGCGCTCCGTTGAGGTCGCCGCGCTTGGCCAGGAGTAACCCGGTATTGTAGTGGGCTTGGGTGCAAATTGTTGTTTCGCCGCGTGACGTGTCGCAGATGCGCGCCGCTTCCGACAGATTGTGCAGCGCTTTGTCGCGCTGACCGTCGTCCATTTCCAACGTGCCGATGAGCGACTGCGCCAGCAAATTGTCCTGCGTGACTGCCAGCGCATGCTCGAACAGACTCGTACTGTTGCGCCAGAATGACAGCTGCCGGACGGTGACGGCGGTGCAGGCGGCGAGAATCGCCACGGCGGCCGCCGAATATGCCAAGCGACCGTGCTGCCAGCGCCGCAGCAGATCGGGAATGCCCCACGCTGCCATGATGAAGATCCCCACCAGCGGCAGGTACGTAAAGCGATCCGCCCGCGCCTGCGCGCCCTGCTGGACAAATCCAATGACCGGTACGAGCATGCCGAGATACCACAACCACCCGGTGAGCAGATATCGGTGGCGCCGCGCCGCCCACACGACCGCCGCCGTGATTGCCAGCAGCACTGTCGCGGCGGCCAATGCGAGGCCTGTCGGCACCGGGCCTGCGAATGGATAGAACACGGCCAGGTCTGTGGGCCACAGCATTTTCCAGAGATAGAGGACGTAGACGAACGTGATGTGCGCCAGGCGATCGCCAAGCCCGTGATCGGGCGACGAGTCCACGGCGCCGGCGTATGCTTGCGCGGCATATGTCAACCCCGCGACGATTCCCGCCAGCAGGAACAGGGGGAGCTTTTCGATGATCAAAGAAGCCAACGAGCTATCCGTGGGCTGTCGCGTCTCTGCTTTCGCGCGCTCGACTCCCCAACGACCCAGCGGCCAGAAATCGATCAGGAGCAAGACGAACGGCAACGTCACCACCATCGGCTTCGACAGCAACGCGGCGCCGTAGGCCGCCAGCAAACGCCCGTAGCGGCGGCCGTTAGGCCGGCGGACGTACGCGACGTACGCTCCCAGCGTCAGCAGCCAGAAGAAGGTGCTCAGCACGTCCTTGCGCTCGGCAATCCACGCGACCGACTCGACGTGCAGCGGGTG
>CAZTDK010000168.1:0-10061 GCA_964611965.1 uncultured Binatia bacterium (SeqCode)
TTCGCCGCCGGCGCGGCGGCGGCGCGGCAGGGGGAGGCGGCGGCGAAGCCGGCCTGGTCGAGCTTGGCGACGGCGACGAGGTCGAGCTGCTCGGGATGCAGATACTGCTGCGCGACCCGCTGGATGTCTTCCTTGGTGACGGCGTTGATGCGTGCGGCGTAGGTGTCGGCGTAATCGTCGCCAAGGTTGTAGAAGACCACCTGCGAGAGGAAGCCAGCGATCTTGGCATTGGTGTCGAAGCGCATCGGAAAGCTGCCCGTGAGATACAGCTTGGCGCCGCTGAGCTCCTCGTCGGTCACGGGTTCGCGACGGATGCGCTCGATCTCGCCACAGGTGCGTTGGATGGCGTCGTTTGCCGACTGGTTTTTCGTCTGCATGACGACCTGGAAGCTGCCGGGAGACTTGTTGACGCTGAAGCCGCTCCCCACCGAATACGCCAGCCCGCTCTTGGTGCGAATGTTGTCGAGCAAGCGCGAGGTGAAGCCGCCGCCACCAAGAATGAAGTTCATGACGGTGAGCGTGAGATAGTCCGGGTTGTCGCGCGCGACGCCGCGTTGCCCGAGAATGAGATTCGCCTGGCTCACCGGCTTGTCGACGAGCACGGCGACGGCGTCTGCCGGCGCGCTGGGGCCGTACTCGAACGCCGGTGCGGCGGCGCCGTTCCAATCACGCAACGCCGCTTGCATGCGCGCTTCCACGTCGGCCGTGGTCACGTCGCCGACGACGGCGATGATACTCCCCGCGGGGTGGTAGTACCGCTGGTAGAAGTCGACGAGATCGGCACGTGTCAGCTTGCGCACCGCCGCGGGCGTCCCGATGGCCGGGTGGCCGTACGGTTCGTTGTGGAAGAGCGTTTGCACGAACGTGCGCTGCGCCACGCTGCCGGGATCATCCTCGCTGGCTTGCATCGACGCCAGGGCGGCCTCGCGGCGGCGCGCGACTTCCGCTTCTGGAAATGTCGGGTGCAGAAGGACGTCGGTCAGCAGACTCAACGCCGTGTCGAGATCCTTGCTGACCGCGGTAATGCCGAGGCTCGCGTAGTCGGTGTCGGCGCCAGTGCTGAGCGCGGCGCCGATGAAGTCGGTGGCGTCGCTGATTTGCGATGCCGTGCGCGTCTTCGTGCCTTCGGTCAGCAGGTCGCCGGTGAGTGACGCCAGTCCTTCCTTGCCGCTTGGATCGCGGCGTGCCCCGGCATCGACAATCATTTGCACGACGACCATCGGCAAGGCGTGTTGCTCCGAGACCAGGAGCAACGCGCCGTTCGGCAAGGTGCGGCGTTCGACAGGAGGACCGGCGGCGAAGGCCAGCTGGGCGGAGAAGAGCAGGGCGCAGGGGAGGAACCAAAGAGAGACCAATGGAAAACCTGAAACAGGAAACCGGAAATGGAAAACCGGAAAATTGACCAGTTTCCAATTTCCGGTTTCGTGTTTCCTGTTTTTCATTTCTTTTCTCAGCCGGAGACTATCAACCTGCGGCGGTCGCATCAGTGCACCATCCCTTGCGGCACGGCTGCCGCGGGGGCTCGCTTGCCGGGTGGAATGGGGAGCGGATCGAGTGTCCCCACGGTGCGATTGGTTGCGGTGAGGTAGAAGCGGGCGACGCGTTGGATATCCTCGACGGTGATGGCGCTGATACTGGGCACATAGTTGTCGGCCTGGCGCCAGCCGCCGGCGAGCTCGTACTGGCCGAGCAGGAGCGCCTGATAGAAGAGTGAATCCTTCCCAAGAACCCAGCCGGCTTCGATGGCGTTCTTGGCTTTCAACAGCTCACGCTCGCTCACCGGCTTGGTCTGGATGGCCGTGATCTCCGCGACCAGCAGCTTTTCGAGCTCGGCCAGCGACTTGCCCGGCAGCGGCTGCGCGTAGACGAAGAACAGCCCCGGATCGACCGAGGTCAGCTCGTAGCTGGTGCCGACCTCACGCGCCAGGCGCTTGTCGTAGACCAGGTGCTGGTGCAGCCGCGAGCTTTTGCCGCCGCCGAGGATGGCGGCCAGCACTTCGAGCGCCGGGCCGTCCGGGCTGCTGAGGTTGGGCACGTGATGCGCCAACGCGACGAACGGTAGCTCGGCTTCGCGCTTCAAAATGGCGCGGCGCTCGCCTTGCTGCACCGGCTCGACGGCGCGCACGGCGGGCGGCGGATCGCCGGCCGCCACGCCGCTGAACGCCTTGTCGATTTGCGCCTCGAGCTCGCTGCTCGAGAAGTCGCCGACACATACGATGAACGCGTTCCCGGGCTGGTAATACGTGTGATAAAAGGCGAGGGCATCCTCGCGTGTCGCCTGCGCGATGTCGTTCATCCAGCCGATCGTCGGCCATTCGTACGGATGAGCCGAATAGGCGGCGCTGTTGATCAGCTCGAACAACGCCGCCACCGGATTGTTGTCGGTGCGCAGGCGCCGCTCTTCCAGGACGACGTGGTGCTCGGGATCGAACTGGGCCTCGTCGAAGGTGAGATTGTGCATGCGGTCAGCTTCGAGATCGACGATCACCGAGAGACGGTCACTCGCCATGGTTGCGAAGTACGTGGTACCGTCGTCCGACGTGAAGGCGTTGTCGTTACCGCCGTTGCGCTGGATGATCTTCGAGTACTCCTCCGGACCGACCTTCGCGGTGCCCTTGAACATCAAGTGCTCGAGCAGATGCGCGAGACCCGTCTTGCCCAGCTGCTCATTGCGCGAGCCGACGCGATACCACACCTGAAACACGGCAACCGGCGCCTTGTGCTCTTCGAGCAGCAGCACCTTCAAGCCGTTCGGCAGGAGCGTTTCATGGACGCGCTCGGCGTACGATTGCGCCGCCGGGGCGGCGTACGGCAGCGACACGATGAGTAACGATGCGGCGAGCAGGGTGCGGCCTAAGCGGGAAGACATAGGCCGTCCTGAGTACCAGCGGGTCTGAGGGGGGTCAAGATAGCGCGGGCACCGACAATCCCGTAAAGCTCGCCACTCGCATCCTGGGCTCACGCTTTACTTCGCCCCGCCCGTCGCGCGATCCTTGACGATGGCGTCGTACACCTCCTGCTGCAGCTGCCCGGAGATGTGTGCCACGCCGACGCTCATGGCTTCGGCGAGGGCGCGTGCGTCGTTGCATTTGCATGGTTCATCCGCCGTGTAGGTTGTCTGGAGCACACTCGCGGCCACGGCGCCGGCGCGCATCACGGCCAGCAACACGCGCAGGCGCAAATGCGCCGTGCACCCCGAGCCTTCGGGGCGCTCCTCGATCTCCTCGACCTGGCCGCTCAGCTGATAGTCGTCCGGCAGCGACGCCGCGCCCTGCTGCACGGCGCGATAGAGCTGCGAGGCGGCAAGATCGCGCGCCATCAGATCGGCAATCATGTCTCCCGGATTGCTGCTCCAGCGGTGATAGAAGTAGCGGCCGGTCGAATAGGTGTCGTCGCGGTAGACGATCGATTCGCGATCGTAAACCGCGGCGACCCCGAACGGCGCAACGCGTAGCGTCACCGGGAGTGGGGTGCCCACCGGAACCGGTGGAGCGTAGTCGAGCCGGTAGTCGTGCACCTGCGGCGCCGGCTGGCTCAGGTGCACACAGCCGGCGAGCAGCACGACGACGGCCACTAAGAGCAGGCGGCGGGTCACGGCTTCGCTCCGTCCTTGATCTTGGTTTCGCGTTCTTTGGGCGGCTCCGAGAACAGCAGCAGGGACGGCTGGCTGCGCACCTGCTCGGTCAGGCTCTGCAAACTGGTGGCGCTGCGGTCGAGTCGCTCGATCGTGTACTGCAAACCGGTGAGCAGCTGCTGCGCGCTGGCGGCCACGCGGTCGAGCTGCTCGAAGGTCGCGTTCAGTTGCTTCCCGGGATCGCTGCGGCGCAGCTCGGTGAGCAGGGCGCGCGCTTCGACGGTGGCTTGCGTGGCATTGTCGACGGCCGGCGCCAGCTTGATGCCGTCGGTCATGGTCTCGAGATTCTGCGCCAGTTGGCCGGTCGTCTGCGAGAGCGTCTTGAAGTTGGTGAGCAATGCATCGATGCGCTCGTCGTGGAACAGCGTATTGGCGGCCTGCAACGTGGCCCGCGCATCGTTCGAGATGCCGGCGATGTCCAGCTGCATGATGCGGTTGTAGACGTCCTCGAGCGCCGCCTGAATGGCTTTGAAGCTCGAGCGCGACGACGGAATCACCTCGTAGGGTGGCTTGAAGCTGAGAACCGGCGCCTGGTTGAGCGCGTCGCCGCTGCGCCGGTCGATTTCGATGTAGCGCAGTCCGGTGATGCCGCTGAGCTCCAAGGTGGCACGCAACGTTGGGTCCTTCTTGAGGGCTTGCGCCGAGCGGGCATCGACATCGAGCAGGACCTCGATCAGCTCGCCGTCCGGCGCGATGTGGATGCTGGCGACGCGGCCGCTGGGCACGCCGCGGTATTTCAAAGCCGAGCCCGCTTCCAACCCCTGCACCGACTCGGAATAGTAGGTGACAAAGGGTTGCGTCTGTTCGAAGAAACGACTCGCACCGAGCCAGATCACGCTGCCGATGGCGATGAAACTGGCGACGATGACGAACATGCCGACATGAAACTTATGTGCTTCGGTGGCCACTCTCTATCCTCCTGGCAAAACGGAATGGTGAGTGGTGAATGGTGAATGGTGAATTGGCTCGGAATTCATCATTCTCCACTCAGCTCAGGAATGTCTTCCAGGGCCATGTGTCGCGCGCGGTTGGCGATTGAAGAACGCATGCACGCGCTCGTCGGCGTGTTGCTCGCGCAGCTCGCGCGGGTCGCCGGAGGCGACGATGCCTTTGGCTCCGCCGTCGAGCATGATGACCCGGTCGGCAATGGTGAAAATACTGGCCAGCTCGTGCGAGACGACCACGATGGTGGTGCCCAGACTGCGGTTGAGCTGCACGATGAGCTCGTCGAGCTCCGCCGAGGTGATCGGATCGAGTCCGGCGGAGGGCTCGTCGAAGAACAGGATGCTGGGATCGAGCGCCACGGCACGCGCCAGCCCGGCACGCTTCTTCATGCCGCCGGAGAGCTCGGAGACCATGAACTCTTCGAACCCGCCGAGGTTCACCATGCCGAGCTTGATGCGCACCAGCAGCTGGATCATCTCCTTCGGCAGGGTCGTGTACTCCTCCAGGGGCAAGGCGACGTTCTCCCCGAGCGTGAGCGAACCGAACAGCGCGCCGGCCTGAAACAACACGCCGAACTTCCGTTGGATGCGGCGCAGGGCATCCTCATCGGCGCCGCCCACATCGTCGCCGTCAATGAGCACGCGGCCGCTGGCTGGACGTTGCAGGCCGATGAGGTGCCGCAGCAAGGTGGTCTTGCCGCAGCCCGAACCGCCGACAATGACGAAGCGTTCACCGCGGCGCACCTCGAAGCTGATATCGTTGAGGATCGTTCGATCCTCGTACTTGGCCACCAGGTGTTCCACCTGGATCATGGCGTCGGTCGCGGCATTCGCGGCAAGCGGCATCGGCGGCATATCTCACCAAGAGTGAAAGATGACCGTGAACACCGCGTCGGTCACGATGATCAGAAAGATGCCGGCGACGATGGCGGAGGTGGTGACACGGCCGACGCTCTCCGCGCCGGCTTGCGCCTGGAAACCGCGCAGGCAGCCGACACCGGCAATGAGGATGGCGAAGGCAATGCTCTTCACCAGGCCCGAATAGACATCCCAGATCCCCAGGGCCAGGCGCGTTTGCCGGATGTACACCTGCACCGGGAGGCCGAGGCCGAAGGTGGCGACTGTCAACCCTCCGAGGATGCCGACGACATCGGCCATCAATGTCAGGCAGGGCAGCATGCACAGCAGCGACAGCACCTTCGGCGTGACCAGAAAACGGGTGCGGTCGAAGCCCATGGTGGTCAGCGCGTCGACCTCTTCGGAAACTTTCATCGTGCCGATCTCGGCGGCAAAAGCGGCGCCGGAACGGCCGGCGGCGATGATTGCGGTCATCAGCGGCCCGAGCTCGCGCACGATCGACAGGCCGACCAGGTTGGCGATGTAGATGTCGGCCCCGAATTGGGTCAGCTGCACCGCCGCCTGGAAGGCGGTGATCAAGCCCATCAGGAAGCTGATGAGCGCGACGATGGGCACGGCGTCCAGGCCGCTGCGCTCCATGTAGAGCCAGGTCTCCCGCCACCGCATGCGTCGCGGCCGCAGCAGCGCGTCGCGCAGCCCGAGCATGAGCTCGCCGGTGAAGACCACCAACTCGCGCACGTCGTGCCACAGCTCGATGGTGGCTTCGCCGACCTTGACCGCCAGCCCGACGTGGCGCTTGATGGGCGCGGGCGGGGGCGCCAGCAGGGCGTCCTGATCGACCAGGCTGAGGAAGCCGTCGATGGCGGGCGTCGCGCTGGTGATGCGCAAGGCACCGCCCGCTTGCGCCATCCGTTGCCGTAAGGCGATCAACACCGCGCCGCCGCCGCTGTCGAAGTAGTCCACGCCGGAAAGGTCCAACGCCAGCTCGCTGGCGCCCGTGGCGCCAGTGATGCGCGCACCGAGGTCGTTGAGCAGTTCCTGGGCATTGCCGATTTCGATGCGCCCGCGCACCGCCAACTGCAGTGCGCCGGCTGCGGCAGGCTGCGGCAGCAACTCGTAGCCGGCCTTGGGGACGCTTGCGCCGGTGACGGCGGTGGCGCTGCCTGCCTCGGACATGCGCCGTTCTTAGCATCCCCGAATTGTGAGGGCGAATGCCGCAGGTCTCTCAGCGGTGAGAAAAACCTCGATCCTGGGTTTGCGACAAGGCCCGAAACGGCGCGGCACGCGATCTGCACAGCGGATGGACGTGCGCATGCATCGGGAGAACAGCCTTTCACGTCAGCTAGCGCCTGTGCTACAAGAGCACATCCGAATGTTACAGCGTGTCGTCATCTTGATGCTTGTCGGCGTTGTGTTCGGCGCTGGTGTGACTACCTGCCCACGGCCGGCCACGGCGTGTGCGATGGCGGTGCAAGCCCGACATGACTGTTGCAATCACGTGGCGCTGCGCATGTCGCGGTGCTGCTGCGGGACCGGGCAGCGGACCGCACAGCTGGTCAGCAGCGCCGGCCCGTTCCAACAAGATCAAGGTGTCAAGGTGCGGGTTGCGGTTTTCGCCTGGCAGCCGAGCCGCACCGACGCGATTGCGCTGACCGCGCACCGCACCGATGTCGGCCACGGGCCGGCCCCCCCGGGCACACCTCTGCAGAACCATATCCAGCTTCTCCTTTGATTCACTGATCGAAGCAGCGTGCTGTTCGATCATGTGAGGCACTCCTGCGCCCAGCGACGCGCAGGGGAATCAAAGGAGGACGTATGGGTCGCGTATGGTTTCTGGCGGTCGTGGCCGCCCTGAGCATCCCGACAATCAGCTGGGCCGCGGACAAGAGCGAGCTGGGAGATCCGCTCGAGCTCGATGCGGTAATCGCCTACGCGCGGCAGCACAACCCTGAGATTCGTGCCGCCGGCGCGCGCGCCGCCGCCGCCGCGGCGCGACCGTCACAAGCCGGGGCACTGCCGGATCCCATGGTCGACCTCGCCTACCACGACGAAGGTTTCAACAGCCTGCAACTCGGCGGCACCGAGTTCGCCTACGTCAAGGTCGGCGCCAGCCAGGAGCTGCCGTTTCCCGGGAAGCTTGGGTTGAAGGAGCAGGTGGCGACACATGATGCCCAACAGATGCGGGCCGAGGCGCATCGTGTCGAAGCGGAAGTCATCGCCCGGGTCAAAATGGCGTACGCGGAATATGCGCATCTGCAGGTGCAACTCGATCTGCTGCGGCGCAATCGCGAGCTGTTGCAGCAATTGGCTCGCGGGGCCGAGTCCAGGTACGCGGTGGGGGAGGGGATTCAACAAGACGTCCTCAAGGCCCATGTCGAGCTGTCGCTGCTCATCGATCGGGAGACCACGCTCGATCAACGGCGGCAGAGCGAGACCGCGGAGCTCAATGCACTGCTCAACCGCGCGCCGGACGAGCCCCTGGGAGCCGCGACGCATCCGGTGCTGCGCACGCTGACCCGCTCACTCCAGGAAGTCACCGACGCGGCGCACCAGCAGGCGCCGGAATTGGACATGAGTAACTCGCGCGTCGCCGGCAGCGAATCGTCGCTGGCGTTGGCGCGCCGTGAATACCTGCCGGACTTCGTCGTGCGTGCGGACTACATGTACAAGTCGGCGCTCGAGCCCGAATGGGAGGTTGGCGTCGGCGTCAAGGTGCCGCTGTACTACGCCGCCAAGCAACGCGCCGGCGTGAACGAAGCCGCGGCCAGCCTCGCGGCCGCCGAGGCCGAGCGCGACACCATGCGCCGCAGCGTCGCCTATCGCATCAAAGATCTCTACTTGCGCGCCCAGGCCTCGGAACGCTTGATCGCCCTCTATCAGAGCACGGTGATCCCGCAGTCGCGGCTGGCGCTCGAATCGGCGATGACCGCCTACGAGGTTGGCAAGGTGGATTTTCTGACGCTCCTCAACAGCTTCACCGTGATCCTGGAGTACGAGATGCGTTACCACGAGGAGCTCGCCAACTTCCAGAAAGCCGTGGCCCAGCTGGAAGCGATCATCGGCGAGTCGGTGGAGGGATAGCGACATGACCCGACGAACGACTGCTGCGGGAGTGGCGCTGATCGTCGCCATTCTTGCCTTCGGCGGCGCGGTGTATGTGTCGCGGACGCTGCGCGGTAGTCCGATGACCGCGGCGCCGACGCCGGCAACATCCTACCACTGCCCCATGCATCCGATGATGGTAGCGGACCGGCCGGGCGACTGTTCGATTTGCGGGATGCGAATGGTGCCGAGGGAGGAGAGCGAGAGGGCAGTCGGGACGGCAGTCGACGCGGCGGCTGCTGCGCAGCGCGACGCCCCCGCCGCGGTGAGACCGCGCGCGCAGAAGCAGATCATCTACCGCTCGACCATGAATCCCAACGAGATGTCGGAACGGCCGGGGAAGGACTCGATGGGCATGGACATGGTTCCCGAAGAGGTGGACCTGCCTGCCGCCGGTGGTACCGCGGTGGTTGACGGCCGCGTCGCGGTCAAGGTCTCCGCTCAGAAACGCCAACTCATCGGGGCACGGACGGCCCCGGTTGAGAAAGGACCCTTCACGCGTACGCTCCGCACCGTGGGCCGCGTGACCTTCGATGAGAGCCGCCTGCGGAGCGTCTTCGCCAAAGTTTCCGGGTGGGTTGAGCGCCTGTATGCGAACACCACCGGACAGCTGGTCAAAGAAGGCGAGCCCCTGCTCTCCATTTACAGCCCGGATCTCGTTTCGTCGGCGCATGAGTACCTGCTGGCGCTCCGCGGGCGTGAACAACTCGCCGGCTCAGAGATGAGCGGTGACAGCAGCGATCGGCTCGTCGAAAGTGCCCGGCGCCGCCTGCTGCTGTTCGACTTGACGCCGCGGCAAATCACCGCGCTGCAGAAGACCGGCGAAGCGCCGACAAGTATGACCCTGCACGCGCCAATCAGCGGCAACATCATCACCCGCTCCGTGACCCAGGGCGACCGTATCGAGCCCGGCACAAAGCTTCTCGACATCGCGGAGCTCAGCCGGGTGTGGGTGCTGGCAGACATCTACGAGTACGAGCTGCCGTTTGTCCGGCTCGACCAAGTCGCGACCATGACCCTGTCGTACCTGCCAGGCCGCACCTTCGAAGGTCGCATTACCTTCATCTATCCGACCCTCGCCGAAGCCACCCGGACCGTGAAGGTCCGTCTGGAGTTCGCGAATCCCGACTTCATCCTTAAGCCGGACATGTACGCGCAGGTCGAGATCCGCGCAGACTTGGGGGAACATCTCAGCCTGCCCGAGAGTGCTGTCATCAGCACCGGCACGCGGGACATCGCATTTGTCGACCGTGGCGAGGGCTACTTCGAACCGCGCGAGATCAAATTGGGCATCCGTCTCCCGGACCGCTTCGAGGTGCTCGGGGGGGTGACTGAGGGCGAGCGCGTCCTCACCTCGGGCAACTTCCTCGTCGACTCCGAATCGAAGCTGAAAGCGGCGCTCGCCGCCGCCGGAAGCGACAAAACCGCTACGGCGTCCAGCCCGCCTCAGTGAGCGTGGGACAGCACCATGGTCGAAAAAATCATCGAGTTTTCCGCTCACAACAAGTTCCTGGTGCTCGTCG
>CAZTDK010000169.1:0-9975 GCA_964611965.1 uncultured Binatia bacterium (SeqCode)
GTCTTCGACGAAGTGCCGCAGGCTTTCGGTCGCATTGTGGCCGCGATTGCTGATCCGCGGATTGGTGCCGAGCACCAGCATACACTGCGCGTGGGCCTGGTCGGGGTGTAAGAACGTCGCAGGTGAGGCGTTGAACATCCACTGGTCCATCAAACTGTGCTGCGTCTTCTCCTGCGCAAAGGCGTTGAACCAGCGGCGCGAGCCGAGGCCGCGGAGAAATCCGATGGCGTACGGTGCATCCATGTGATTGGCCTGCCCACCAACACCGACCAATCCGATGGCGCGCGGCGAATGCTGGAGACGAAGCGCCGCGAGCTTGTCGGCAATCTCGCGGATCGCCACCTCCCAGCTGATGGGCTCGAAGCTGCCGTCGGGCCGCCGCCGCAGCGGCCGCTCGACGCGTTGCGCATGGCGCACGTAGGCCTGAATGCTGAAGGCCTTATTGCAGATATAGCCCTCGGTGATCGGATTCGTCGCGTCGGCGCGCACGGCGGCAATCTCACCGTGTTGCACATCGACGCGCAGCCCGCAGTTGTGGCTGCAGAGCACACACACCGTCGGCAGGTCCGCCGCGTCGAGCGGCAGCGGCGTGCGTGAGATCGAGGGATCGACAGCCTGGGTAGTCGTCATCGAACCTCCTCCTGCGTGTACGTCGAACGGATTGGGAGAGCCTACCGCGAAGGAGAGTGACACGCCAGACGGTCCTGATAACTCACGGCCGCTCCCCCAGGGGACTGTCGATCTTCTCGGGTTCGGATGTTTCGGATGTAGGGGCAGTTCGGGAACTGCCCGACAAAACACGTCGAATCGGCAGCGTCGAGTAGCGCGATTCCCGAATCGCCCCGACATCTGGAGAAAATCGACAGTCCCCGAGGGCGGAGGAGATCGCGGCAATTCACCAGGAGGGACTGTGCATTACGGGTGAGGACAACGCTCGATGTCCTCACCCGTCGAGCTTGAGGTGCTCAGCCGGCCGTATTGGTCAGGGCAACGTAGTCACGGCATGGTTGTCCGCGCAGCGACGGACACGGCGGCAGCGGCGCAGTCACATTGGCATCGGGCACCATCGGCAGCACCAAGCGCGACGGATACGCGGCCGAGTGCGCGATGGTGTTGATCACCGGGCTGCCATCGATTGGCAGGGGCAGCGCGTCGAACTTCCATTCCGGCCGGTCGCCGCCCGGGCCCTCGACGGAGATCCGGATGCGTGAGCCGGCACGGAACACATGCCCAAACGGGAACAACTCGACGCGCGCCTGCACGAACTCTCCGGCCGGCAGGTCGGCAACATCTGTCGCATAGTGGGTCTGCACCGGACGCAGGATCGTCGACGCGTTGTCGTCGAGCTTGCGATGAGTGGCACGCAGCCAGCCGGTCTGCACGTAGGTTTCCTTGCCGTCAGGCCGGATCTCGCTGAGGGTGACCTGCAGGTCGGTATCCGTTGCCGTTGATTTCAACCACAGGTCAATGCTTCCCGAGCCGATCACCTCCACCGTATCCGTGAGCGGGTCGGTAACATACGCCACGGCCTTGCCGTCGGGCAGCGGCTGCCAGTCCCAGGGCGGCTTTGCCAACCACACACCGTCGCCGCAATTGTGGCAGCTGGCGAGTTGCGAACGCGACGGGTCGTACAGGTACGAGTCCGCACCGTTACCTGCCGGTAGCGCCGGATCGAGCCGGCCACCATCCTGGAAATACCAGATCGCCGGTTGGGCAGTCTCGATCGGCCACTGGTTGAATGAGCGCTCGAAGCTCTGCTGCGGGCCACCGATCGGAGCGGTGGCGCCACTGTCGAACAAGACGCGTATCTTTGGATCGCTCTCGAAGCTTGCCAGCGCGGCCTCGAACGACGGCTCATTGGTAAACCGGTCTGGCTCGATCGTCAGGTGACTCACGCCGAACAGCCCCTGGGCAATGCCGGCCAGGACCAGCCGCGCTGAATCGGGAAAGTGCGGAATCTCATTCTGCACATAGAACGAGAGGAACTCGAGCCAGCGCGTGAAGATGGGTGGATCCAGCGCGTCGATATGGCCGCCATTGATCAGTGAGAAGTGCAGCTTGTCCGTCCCTGTGAAGTTGCCGAGCATGGTGGCGAAATGGGGCCCCACCTGCTCGTCCTGCCACGCCCCTGCAAGGAAGACCGGGACATTGATCTTGTGGACGAATGTGGCGGGCGCCAGTGCGTCGGCGATCGCCGGATCGTACACGCTGTTTTCGTAAACCTTGGTCAACAGATCGGGCGTCTGGGCGCGCAGCTTCATGTTGTCGATGCAGATTTGATCGCCGTTGTCGAGCCGCGTCTGCGACCATGGCTGGCCACCCACCATCGAATCGTGTTGCCGATCCGAAGCCCAGCTGATCGCGAATCCATTGTTGAGAATACCGCCGGGATAGAGCGTCCCGAGGGCGGTATTGGCAATGACGGAAAGCGGCGCGATCGCGGCCAGGTGCGGCGGCTGGTATTGCGCCACGAAGAGCTGGCTGATGCCCGGGTACGAGATGCCCACCATACCGACCTTGTGGTTCTTCACCCACGGCTGCGCGGCAATCACTTCAATCGCGTCATATCCGTCGGTGGATTGGAGCGTTTCGAAGTAGTCGAATGTGCCGCCGGAGCAGCCGGTACCACGCATATTGATCCCGACAGCCGCATACCCGATGCCGCTGGTGATCAGCGTGCTCGGTTGCGGCGAGCTCGGATTGGCCGGGTCATAACCTGAGTACTCGATGACGGTGGGGTACGGACCTTTGTCGATGGGTCCGGGCAGATACACCATGATGGCCAGCTTGGTGCCATCGCGGGTCGTCAGGTATTGATAGCCGCCCTTGATCTGCTGATTCGCATAGAAGGACGGATCGGGGGCGTCGTTTGGATCCGTCGCCGCGACGGGCTGCGACACCTGCTGAGAGGCGCCGGAGCCCATCACGACGAGGTAGCCCCCCCCAACGGGAACTTGGCGGAAAATGAATGATCCCTGCGCGTCGGCCGTGCCGGTTTGCACCGTCTGGCCATTGCCATCGTGCAACTCGAGCGCTGCCCCCGGATCGGCGTCGGTGACATAGATCTGCTCGACGCTGCCATGCGCGGCAAACGTCGGGACCGGAGTGCTCGTCGGCGTCGGCGTCGGCACGCTGCAACCGTTGAGTGCGTTGCCGACGCTCACGAGGATCTCGTCGACCGTGATCGCCTCGTCATTGTTTGAATCCCCGGCGGTGCAACCGCTGATGGGCGCTGCGCCCAACGCGATGTTGACCATCGTGACCAGGTCGATGACGGTCACCACTCCAGTACCTTCGCAATCGCCCACGCAGGCAGCACCGGCGTGCAGCGGGCCGACGCCCAGAAGCAGCGCGAGCGCCACGGCAGCCGCGACAGAGGCTCGCACGCGTTGCCCGATAGATCCATCCAGAAGTCTCATCATCCCTCCGCAATCAAGAGCAGGTACTTGACCCCCCGCCGGTTCAACCCTCAGTCGTACGATTAGTTTGCACGCAACCGAAGCTCAGCTCGTTCGGTCACCGCGCCGCGGCGCATATAACATCAGCCTCGGCACCGTACGGCGGCCGACCATGAATTGTCAACTAAACTTCGCGATCCTGACATTTTTTCCGCCTGATCAACCGGAAGCCGGGATGATCGGTTGATCTTGCATCCCCAACGGCTGGGTCCGCAACGGCCTCGACAACGGCACACCGGGCGAGTAGCAAGAGTGTCACCCGACTTGACGACTGGCCACGACTCACGCTTGGTTGAGGACGCGTGTCGCAGAAGGGCTCATAACAGGAGGAGGAAGGATGGCTGACGAACCGGCCAAGCGACTTGGCGTTGTGCTGTTTCCGGAGTTCGAGCTGCTCGACGTCTTTGGTCCGCTCGAGATGTTCGGCAACCTATTGGGAATGGTTGAGGTGACGATGGTGGCGCACCGGCGCGGCCCTGTGGTCAGTGCGCAGGGGCCATCCGTTGTTGCCGCTCACGGCTTCGACGACTGTCCGCACCTCGACCTCATCCTCGTACCAGGCGGCCTCGGCACGCGCACGGAGGTCGACAATCCGGTCATGCTCGACTGGTTGCGGCAGCGCGTGGCCGCGGCAGAGGTGGCCATGACGGTCTGTACCGGCACGGCACTGTTCGCGCGCGCCGGGCTGCTCGACGGGCGCCGCGCCACGACCAACAAGATGCTGTTCGACTGGGTGGCGGGACACGGACCGCAGGTCGAGTGGGTCAAGGCGGCGCGCTGGGTCGAGGACGGGAAGTTCGTCACCTCGTCGGGTGTATCCGCGGGGATCGACATGGCACTCGCCGTCATCGCACGCCTGTATGGCGAGCAGATGAGCCACACCCTGGCGGTGGGGACCGAATACGACTGGCACCGTGATGCCGCATGGGACCCGTTTGCGAAAATCCACGGCTTGGTGTGAACGCTCCCCCCGCGACCACTCGATTCCAAACCGCTGAGTCATGCAAGCGCGCGTCCCCGCGTGCGACGCGCATGCAGTGGTTCGGCTCTCGTCAGCGCCATCTCCTTCGATCGACGATCGCTGGCGCTTCGGCTATCATGCGTGCCGGTTCAAGTCACGTGTAGACTATGCCCCGTTCCGACGTACCGACTGCTCTACAATGGAACCCGGCAACATTCGTCGGCCACCATGTAAGGACGAGCAGCGGTGAGTGCGCAGCGGACCCGGCGACGTCACCATATTGATGGCCACGCGAGCTAAGCCCGACAACCCGACCGCGCTGCGTCGGCTGCGCCACGACTTGCGCACGCCGCTGGGACACATCATTGGCTACGCCGAGATGCTGCAGGAAGAAGTCGAAGAGCGCGGGCTCGCTGATCTCTCGCCCGACTTGCACCACATTCAAATGGCTGCCAAGCAGCTCGTTGACATCGTCGAGCGGGTGTTCGAGACGGGACCGGTCGCAGCCCAGCAAGAGCGGGTGACCGACACGAGTGCCGCGCCGGTCGCGGCCAATCCCGATGGCGCGACGGCCGTAGAGATTTTGCGTGCCGCAACGTCGTCGAGTGGCAGCGTGTTGATCGTGGACGACGAGGCCGGCAACCGCGACCTGTTCGCCAGACGCCTCGAGCGCCACGGCTACCGAGTGAGCGTCACCCCAGACGGCAAGTCAGCGCTGCACGCGATCGAGCGCGGCGGATTCGATGTCGTCGTCCTCGACGTGCTGATGCCGTGGATGAGCGGCTTGGAAGTCCTGGAAGCCATCCGTCGCACGTGGTCGGCCGCGGAGCTTCCGGTGATCATGGCGACGGCGCTGGATCGGAGCGCCGACACGATCACCGCGTTGGAGCTCGGGGCCAACGACTATGTCACCAAGCCGATTGATTTCCCGGTGCTGATCGCGCGCGTGGAGGCGCAGCTGCGCCTCAAGCGGGCGGCGCAGCAGATCGAATCGCTGGCCCGGCGGCTCGAGATCCAAAGCAGCTTTATCCGCAACACCTTCGGCCGCTACGTTTCGGAGGAGGTCGTCGCCGACCTCCTCGAGAAGCCCGAGGGGCTCGACCTCCGCGGCGAGCGCCGCACGGTAACTATTCTGATGAGCGACCTGCGCGGCTTCTCCTCGCTGACCCAGATCCTCGAGCCGACACAGATCGTGTCGCTCCTCAACAATTTCCTCGGCACCATGGCGCAGGTGATCCAAGCCTACCATGGCACCATCGACGAGTTCATCGGCGACGCCATCCTCGCGTTTTTCGGGGCTCCCGTATCGCGTCAGGACGACGCGGAACGGGCCGTCGCGTGCGCGCTCGCGATGCAGCTGGCGGTGCCGCAGGTGAACGAGCAGAACCGTCGCCAAGGGCTGCCGGAGATCGAGATGGGAATCGGCATCGCCACCGGCGACGTCGTGGTCGGCAACATCGGCTCGGAGAAGCGCACGAAATACGGTGCGGTTGGCAGTGCGGTGAATCTTGCGGCGCGCATCGAGGGCTACACGCTGGGCGGGGAAATTCTGATCGACTCCCGCACCCGCGAAGCGCTGGGCACTTTGGCCGGGATCGAGAGCGAACGCGAGGTGCATCCAAAGGGGTTCGCCGAACCGCTGCGCATCTATCAGATTACGGCGCTGGGCGGCCCCCACACGCTCACTCTTGCCGCTGCTCGGGAAGCATTCGTGGAGCTTGCCGAAACGGTCCCCATGCGCTTCGTTCTCCTCGAGGGAAAGCACCTGTCGGGAGAGCTTCGCTTCGGGCAACTGCGCGCACTCTCACTGCGCGGCGCGCAGCTCGACGCCGACGGGCCGGTCGACGAAATGACCGATCTGCGCCTCGAGTTCGCAGACGGGAAAACCGCCGGCAGCTGCTACGCGCGCGTGGTGGCGAGCGGGGAGACGCTCACGCTGCGCTTCACAATGCGACACCCCGCTTGCGCCGACCGCCTGCGGCAACTGCGGGAGGCGAGCTCGGCACCGTAGGGTCAGTGCCCGCGGGAGACTCCGGCGGCACCAGGCCGCGGGCGGCGCCGAGGCACCGGTTCACCTCGGCGATGAGCGCCGTGGTATCGTAAGCACCCTTGCAGAACACCCGCTCGGTGGCCCCGCTGAGCGCCGCCTGTTCGGCCGAACTGAGATCCTTCGCAGTCACCACCACCACCGGGATCTCGGCCCACCCGGTCCGCTCGCGCAGCGCCGCAAGAAGCTCAAACCCATCCATCTCCGGCATCATCAGATCGAGCACGATGAGCTGCGGCGTGCGCTTCTCGATTTGCTCCAGTGCGCGCCGCCCGTTCGCGGTTGCGACCGCGCGGTACCCGGCCTCGGTCACGGCGCGCACCAGCCGCTCGCGCATCACCTCCTCATCGTCGACCACGAGCACAAGCCCATCCTCCGCGGGCTTCACATACCGGGCGAGCACCTCGACGAGGCGGTCTCGCTCGACGGGTTTGAGCAGATACTCAGACGCCCCGAGCGCGTAGCCAAGATCGCGGTTCTCGATGATGGAAATCACGATCACCGGCACATCGGCCAGGGCCGGAGCGGCCTTGAGCGCCACGAGCACCGACCAACCGTCCATCTGCGGCATCATCACGTCCAGGGTGATCGCGTCGGGGCGACCCTCGTGCGCCAGCCGCAGCCCCTCCGCTCCGTCAGCAGCCGTCCGTACCGCATAGCCCTCGCGTTCCAGCGCTCGCTGGATGAGTTCGCGCGCCGACGGATCATCTTCGATCACCAGCACACGCCGCTTCCCAACCTCAGCCAATGCCGGTGCCGGCATCACGGTGGCGGCGCGCTCCGCTGACGCTTCGCGTTGCCCATCCGCCGTGTCACCGCCGGGCATCACTGCCGGGAGCCGCACGGTGAAGCGGCTTCCCCGTCCGAGCTCGCTGCTGGCGTCGATCGTGCCCCCCAGCATCTCGCAGAAACGCTTCGTGATGGTGAGCCCCAACCCCGTTCCTCCATACTCGCGCGTCGTCGACGCCTTCGCCTGGGTGAAGGCGTCGAACACCTTGCCAAGCTGCTCTGGGGACATCCCGATCCCCGTGTCGGTGATGGAAAACTCGAGCCAGTCCGCCCCCTCCACCGCCTGCCGCTCGACCGCCATCCGGATACTCCCCTCCTTGGTGAACTTCGCCGCGTTGCTCAGCAAGTTGAACAGAATCTGGCGCAGGCGGGTGAGGTCCGAATGCATCGTGTCCGCCCCGTCCGCCACCGACACCTCCAGATGATTCCCATTCCTCCCGAGCAAGGGCGCAACGGTGGCGGCTACCTCGCGCACGAGCTCTCGCACATCAAAGTCCTCGGCGTGGAGTTCCACCCTGCCCGCCTCGATCTTCGACAGATCGAGCACGTCGTTGATCAGGCCAAGCAGATGCCGGCCCGAAAGGATGATCTTCTCCAGATCCGCCTTGTAGTCCGTGAGGCCCGCCTCCTCGGCATCCTCCGCCAGCATCTCGCCGTAACCGATAATCGCGTTGAGCGGCGTACGCAGCTCATGGCTCATGTTGGCCAGGAAGGTGCTCTTGGCGCGGTTGGCGGCCAAAGCCTTGTCGCGCGCGGCGGCCAGCGCGTGCTCGGAGTCTCCAAGCTCCCGGGTGCGCTCCCGAAGCTCGGCCGTACGCTTCTGGAGCTGTTCGAACAACGCGAGACGGCCGGACAAGGTCGTTGGCAGCAGCACCAGGCTGAGCAAGGCACCGATCTGCAGCATGTGGCTCGCCACGAAATCGCTCCCGAACAGCGGCCAGATGGCGTCGACGCCAAAGAGAAGGCCGCCAGCAGCGAACGGCAGGCACGCGAGGGCGAACAGCCGTGCCGCAATGGCCCCCTGTCGCCAGCGCCGGACCGAAATCGCGAGCATCAGCCCGATGGCAGGAAAGCCCACGCACAACAGCAACAGCGTAAAGAGGTGCACATTGACGAACGCGATGGGAAGGGTCAGGGCTTGGCAGACTCGGACGATGCGCAACGGCAGATCCAAGCGCGGCGTGTGTGCCTGAGAATCGAGGAAGGCGCGTGCGAACGAGAGAAAGGACATCGCCACGCCGACGCCAAAAATGTGCACGGCAACATTCGCCACCTGAGGGTTGGTGTACTGGTAAACGAAGCCCTCGGTGCACAAACTCCAGAACAACACGCAGGTCGCGAATAGCACGTAAAACAAATACCCGCGGTGGCGAAATGAAAAATATACGACCAGGTTGTAGACGATCATCGCCGTGCATACCCCGTAGAAGAACACGAGCCATGTCATCTGCGCGAGGTGATGCCGACCCAGTGCCTTCTCGGTGCGGACGACAATGGGCACCAACAGCGCATCCTGGCCGGCGACGCGCACGTGGAAAGTTTGGGTCGTTCCCGGCTCGAGCGCGATCGTGAAGACGGGGTCGCGATCGGCGGTTTCGCGCTGCGCGAAGGCGATATGATCGCCCGCGCGCCGCACCGTGAACGCACCGTCGGCCCCGCGCTGGTAGAGATCGAGCTCGTCGTTCAAGGCCCAGTCGACGCCGAGCAACCACTCCTGGCGCTCGGCGCTGTCGTTGCGCAGCGCGAAGCGCAGCCAGAATGCCGAGTCGGTCATTCCGAAGCTGAAGGTGTCAGCCGCATGGGAGACGAACTGGTTCGCGAGCGGCGCCCGCACCACGTCGTCGATCGTCCACCGGCGCTCAGGATCTTCGAGGCACTCGGCGTATGCTGCGATCCGGTACTCGTCGTGCGCGGGGCCCAGACCAACAGGCTGCAGTGCTCCGGCGCGAGTAGCCATCAGCAGTACGAGAAGACCGAGGCTACGGCGCGCCCGGCGGGAACCGGTCGAGGCGCTCTCTGCGCCCACGCCAATGCGGCCTCCCACCGCGAGGGGTCGTCGTGCGGAATATCGGAGCAAAGTGAGGAAATCCTACTACATTTTTGAGCGAACTCGGAGCTTGTCCTACCTTCCAGCTAGAGCGAGAGTCTACGCCCCGCGCTGACCGCGAGCTCCCGCGCTCTTCCCGGGTTGCGCCTCGGTTCGCTCCCGTCGACTGGTACGGGCTACTTCCCTGCCTGGCCGAGAATTCCCTCGATCTTCTCGAGCAACCGCGGGAGCTCGATTGGTTTGGGCTCGAAGTCCTGGCAGCCCGCTTCCAAGGCCCGCTGGCGGTCGCCCTCCATGGCGTGCGCCGTCAGCGCGATCACGGGAATGGCTGTCGTCGCGGCGTTGCTTTTGATCTCGCGGGTGGCGTCCCAGCCGTCCTTCACCGGCAGGCTCATGTCCATCAGGATCAGGTCGGGAGCTTCCGTCCTGGCTCGCTCGATGGCTTCGGCACCGTCAATGGCAATCGACACCTCATAGCCACGCTTCCTCAAACGTCGGGAGAGCATGTCTCGGTTGAGCTCGTTATCCTCCACGATCAGGATCTTCGCCATCCTTCACCCTGCTCCGCGTGGCTCACTCGGCTCGGACGACTTCAACCCTACTCCGGAGAATTGGCATGAGCGGCCGTGCCCCGAGGGTGGCGGTCCACCGACACCCTCTTGCTGCTGAAAGC
>CAZTDK010000170.1:0-9968 GCA_964611965.1 uncultured Binatia bacterium (SeqCode)
CGTCTGAGTCCGGTTTGGGGGGCAGGGGAAATCTCACCCTGGGGAAAGTGACGACAGCGTCCGTAAACCTTTCCGGCCCTAGTGATACGCAGACGCTGTATACCACCCCCGCTGCTCATGACTTCCTCTTGACGCAGGTGTGCGGCAGCGTGGGGGCTGGAGGTGTGCGGCTGGCGATCACCGGATTCGGAACTATCGCCGAGACAGGCACCGAGCCGTGTGTCACGTTCAGTCCCGGTGTGATCGTCCCGAAGAATGCGGCGATTACTTGCTCCACCGCGGCTGCGGCTACGCCCGGGACCTCTTATTTCTGCACGATCAACGGGCTGCAGAAATAGAATAAGGCGGTGCGATGCCGGGCGATGCGGCGCTACGGTAGGCTCCCGGCCCAAGCAGGTGTCACCCGCGTCGTGTTAGCTGGCCAGCCTTCGGCGTCTCAGCCCTTCATATTGTCCAACTCCGGGCCCTTGGCTGCGCGCCGCTTTGCCGGGGCCTCAGACTCCGAGCAGGAACAGCAATGACTGCACCCACGCGACCCGAACCGGCGGCCCTCACTTTCGATCCGGAGGTGCTGCGCGCGAAGTATCGGGAGGAGCGCGCCAAGCGCCTGCGCGCCGACGGCAACGATCAATATGTCGAGGTCAGCGGTGGCTTCGCGCATTTCTTGGACGATCCCTACGTTGAGCCAGGATTCACGCGCGCGTCACTCACAGATGACGTGGAAGTTGTCGTGATCGGCGGCGGCTTCGGCGGGCTCCTTGCCGCCGCACGCTTGTGCGAGTCCGGCATCACGGACGTGCGCATCATCGAAAAGGCCGGGGACTTCGGCGGTACCTGGTACTGGAACCGCTATCCCGGCGCGATGTGCGACGTCGAGGCCTACATCTACCTCCCGCTGCTCGAAGAGCTGGCATACGTACCGAGCGAGAAGTACGCCCGCGCTCCAGAGATCCTGGCTCACAGCCGCGCCATCGGCCGGAAGTATGACCTCTACCGCAACGCGTGCTTCCAAACCGAAGTGACCGAGTTGCGATGGGACGAGAACGCCGGACGCTGGATCGTCTCCACCAATCGCGGCGATCGGATCACGGCGCACCATGTCGTCATGTCGAACGGACCGCTCAATCGGCCCAAGCTCCCCGGGATCCCCGGTATCGAGTCATTCCGCGGGCACTCGTTCCACACCAGCCGTTGGGACTATGCGTACACGGGTGGCGACTCCAACGGCAACCTGACGGGTCTGCGCGGCAAGCGCGTCGGAATCATCGGCACCGGCGCCACCGCCGTGCAGTGCGTGCCGCATCTCGGCGCGGCGGCCGACCATCTGTACGTGTTTCAGCGGACGCCGTCGTCGATCGATGTCCGCGCCAACCGCCCCACCGATCCGCAGTGGGCCAGCAGCTTGCAGCCGGGCTGGCACCAGCAGCGCATGGACAACTTCAACATCCTGGTGACGGGTGGGTTCCAGGAAGAGGACCTGGTCAGCGACGGATGGACCGATATCATCCGCAAGCTCCTCGTCATGGTGCAGAAGGACGAGGGCGGCGCGGTCTCTCGAGACGGCATCGTGAAGACGTTGGAGATGGCGGATTTCCAGAAAATGGAGCAGGTCCGCGCGCGTGTCGACGCGATCGTTCGCGACGAACGAACCGCCGCGGCACTCAAGCCCTACTACCGGCAGTTCTGCAAGCGTCCCTGCTTCCATGATGAGTACCTCGACACCTTCAACCGGCCCAACGTGACGCTGGTGGATACGCAGGGCAAGGGAGTCGAGCGCGTCACGGCCAAGGGTGTCGTCGTCGATGGTGCGGAGTACGCAGTGGACTGCCTGATCTACGCCACCGGTTTCGAGGTCGGAACAGACTATACGCGGCGCGCCGGCTACGAGTTGTATGGGCGGAACGGGCTGACCTTGACAGAAAAATGGAAAGGCGGCGTGGCGACGCTGCACGGCATGTTCAGCCGCGGCTTTCCGAACTGCTTCATCATGGGGCCGCAGCAAACGGGCTTCACGGTCAACTATCCGCACATGCTGAACGAGCAGAGCAAACACATTGCCCACATCATCAAGCACGCCGCCGATCACGGCGTCGGCACGATCGAGGTGTCGGAAGCGGCCGAGCGGGGCTGGGTCGAAACCATCATTCAGATGGCCGTCGTTGCCCAGCAGTTCCTCGAGGACTGTACGCCGGGCTACTACAACAACGAGGGCAAGCCGGCCGAGCGCAGCGGCCAGAACGGGTTCTACGGCGGCGGCTCGGTCGAGTTTTTCCGCATCCTGCAAGCGTGGCGCGCCGCCGGTGACCTGCAAGGGCTGGAGCTGACGTAGCCGGGTCGTTCTTACGACGGGGGTAGTGCATCGGGCGAGCTCTAGCGCAGCATGGCTGCGCTAGTCCATATTGTGGAGTCGGACAGCTCTGCGCCGGGTTGCCATCACTTCATATTGTCCGCCACCAGCTCCATCACGTCGAGGGCGCTGACCTGTTCCTCCATGCCCTTGGCCTTGATGCCGTCGTCGACCATGGTCATGCAGTAGGGACACGCCACCGCGACGGTGTCGGGATTGGTCTCCAGCAGCTGCTCGACGCGGCGCGTGTTGACGCGCTTGTCCGGCTCCTCTTCCATCCACATGCGGCCGCCGCCGGCGCCACAGCACATGCCGAACTTGCGGTTGCGTTCCGGCTCCTTCAAGGTCACGCCCGGAATCAGTTGTAGGATGTCACGCGGCGCGTCGTAGACCTCGTTGTAGCGTCCGAGGTAGCAGGAGTCGTGGTAGGTGACGGCCTTGGTGCCGTTGAGATTGAACTCGATCTTGCCCTGGCCGATCAGCTGCTTCACGAACTCGGTGGCGTGGATGACTTCGTAGTTGCCGCCGAATTGCGGGTACTCGTTTTTCAGGGTGTTGAAGCAGTGCGGGCAGTTGGTGAGGATCTTGCGCACTTTGTAGCCGTTGAGCGACTCGACGCACATCTGCGCCATCGTCTGAAAGAGATACTCGTTGCCGATGCGCCGTGCCGTCTCGCCGTTGCACAGCTCCTCCTTGCCGAGGATGGCGAAGTCGACGTTGGCTTGCTTGAGAATCTTCGCGACGGCATGCGTCGTGCGCTTGGCGCGATCGTCGAATGAGCCGGCGCAGCCGACGTAGTAGAGATATTCGGCGTCGGGCTTGTCGGCCATCAGGGGGATGTCTAACCCTTCGGCCCAGGCGTCGCGCTGCATCGCGTCGACACCCCAAGGGTTGCTTTGCGTCTCCATCCCCTTGAACGTGCGCGTCAGCTCGGCCGGGAAGCGCGACTCCTCCTGCACCAAATGCCGGCGCATGTCGACGATCTTGTCGACGTACTCGATCATCACCGGGCAGGCTTCTTCGCAGGCGCGACACGTGGTGCAGGCCCACAGCACCTCGTCGTGGATGAGGCGCTCGCCGACGATGTTTTCGCCGACGTTCGCGGCCTCGGCGCCGTCACCGCCCGCCGGCTTGAGCGCCAGCGTCTCGCCTTCGTGCTCGTAGAGATAGTCGCGCAGATTGAGCAGCAATTGGCGGGGTGCCAGCTCCTTGCCGCTCATCGTCGCCGGGCAGTGCGACGAGCAGCGGCCACATTCGGTGCAGGAATACATGTCGAGGACTTGCTTCCAGGTGAACTGGTTGATGTAGGATGTCCCGAAGGTCGTGGCGTTCTCCAGGTCCTGCTTGCTGAGGGCGCCCGTCGGCTCGGTTTTCAGGAAGAGGACGTTGGGCAACGAGGTGATGATGTGGAAATGCTTGGAGAGCGGCAGCAGGTTCAGGAACACGAGAATGACGCAGTTGTGCATCCACCACCCGAAGTTGCTGAAGAACTGCGCGGCGCCGACGCCGCCGAGCCCGGCCAGCGCCAGGCCCACCAGGTGACTGAAGGGCTGCCACGCCATCTCGGCTTGCACGTCGGGGTTGGCGGCGTCGTAGATCATGCGGCCGCCGTCGTACAGCTTGCCGCCGAGCATGATGCAGCCGATGAAGATCAGAATGAGGTAGGCTTCCCCATGCGATTGGTGCGACAGGCGCTCCTCGGCCGGCTTGAAACCGTAGAGGCGCGCCGGGTGCGACACGCCCCAGCGGTAGAGCGCGACGCCGATGGCGATCAGCACCGCGACCTCCATGAAATCCTTCACCAGGAGATACGGACCGCCGAGCAGATGCGGCGTGAACAGCGGCACGTAGAAGTTCGGAAAGAAACCGCGGGCAAACATGGTGACCACTTGCACGGCCAGGACGGTGAAGCCCCAGAAAATGAAGAAGTGCATCCAGCCGGCGGTCTGCTCGCTGATGCGCGTCTCGGGGCGCGGCTGCCGTTGCACGAATTTCTTCTGTCCGAAAAAGTAGACGAGCACCGCCTGCAGGCGCTCCGGCAGGTCGTCGAAACGGTTGACGGGCGTGGCTTTGAGCAGTACGCCGATGCGCCGATAGATGGTGCGGCCGAAGTAACCCATGGCGAATATGACTACAACGCTGAAGATCAGCGCATTCATTTTTCCACCTCCCGTCCGACCCGGACTGGGTCGAGTCTTATGAGAAACGATTCGTCAATACAAGCCGGGCCACGGCGCGGCAATCTTGCCTTATGTGTGCGGAAAGCCGCGCTGTTCCTGGCTTTCGTCGTCCTCGGCTTGGCGCTGGGTGCGCCGCTGGCGGCGTGCAGTCAACGGCCCGCGGTGGTCATTCACGGCAGTCGTGAGACGGTCACCGTGAACATCGAAATCGCCGACACGCCCGACAAGCGCGCCAGCGGCCTGATGTATCGCCGCGATCTGGCACCCGACGCCGGCATGCTGTTCCTCTTCCGCACGGCCGCGCCGCAGAAGTTTTGGATGAAGAACACAGTGCTGCCGCTCGACATGATCTTCATCGGCGCGAATCGCAAGATCGTCGGCATTGTCGCCGACACCAGACCCTTCTCCACCAATCCGTTGGGCCCGGACGAACCGTCGCAGTACGTCTTGGAGGTCAACGCCGGCTTCGCTGCGAAACACGGCCTGGCTGTTGGCGACCAGGTGGAGCTCCTCCGCGTGCCGGACGCGGTCGCGGAGTAGGGGCTGCGCCCAGCGTCTCTTTTATGGCCCGCTTCCCCTTTCGGGGAGCCTCAGGGAGGATTGATCGCGAGGGGGTGCCCTCGCGAACCGTGCGCAAGCGCGATGCGGGTCGGTCCTCGCCTGCGTAATGAGCGCCTCAGGCGTCGGCGGTTGTCTCGGATTCAGGGTGGTCTATCGCCACAGCGCCAGCACCAGGCCCGCGGCGAGCAGGAGCACGAGGATGAAGCGCCACGTCGTGCTCTCGGGTTCTGCGGCGATGAGTGGGATCTCTGTGCGTTCCTGCGCCTGCAGATCCTCGGCGGGTTCGTCCGTATCGTCGTCGGCCGGCTCGATGTCCTCGGCCTGTTCTACGTCTGTCCACTGGCTGCCGATGGCGTCGTCTTGATCCAGCGATGCCAGCATCGCTTGTGCATCGTCGAAGCGGCTGGGGGGCACGGAGAGTGCCACCGGCAGCGTCACTGCGATCGGTTCCTGGACCGGTTCGTCGGGAAGCCGCAGGCGCTGCAGCCCTTCGCATTCCAGCAGACAGGCCATGCCCTCCATCGTCAAGAGCTTGGCCAGTTGTTCCGCCTGCTCGCCCGGCAGGGTTGCCAAGACGCGCGTCGGCGGTTCCATGGGTTCTCCGTCGCCCTCCGTCGACTGTGGTGAATCCTCGCGACCCTCGAAGCGCGGCAACGGCCCGGGCTGCAGCACGCCGCCGCACTCGGCGCAGGCCGGCGCCGTGGCGATGTACTCGGTCTGGCAGGCGACGCAGTGCTGGAGATCGGACATCGTCGTCGCTGACTACTGCAACCCGGGGCGAAAAGAAAAGCTGGCTGGTCCGATTTGTGCGGCCGAAGGCGTTTGGCGACATCGCGTTGCGATGCAAACCAATTGGCCCGTTCTCCGTTCTCGATTTTCCATTCCCGGCTTTCCATGGTCTTCCTCTGCGTGTGCAGAACCCTTCAGTCTTACAACTTCATTTCTAAATGCGAATCGTCCGCCACGCCCCTGCGCGGAAGCGCGCTAGCCACGTTGAGCTGAGCACCACGACATACCCGAGCTCGCCCAGCCAGGCGCCGGTGACGCCGCCTTGCAGGACGACGGCGACCAGGTAGACCAGGGGCAAGCGAACCAGCCAGGCGAGCGACGCCTGTACCGCAAACGGCCAGCGCGTGTCGCCCGCGCCGCGCAACGAGCCGCCGGCGATGATGCCGACGGCATCGACGAGCTGGAACAACGCGCCCAATGCCAACAGCGGACGGCCCAGGCGGATGACCTCGGCGTCGCGCGTGAAGATGCCGAGCAGCAGGTCGGGTACGCTGAGGAACAACGTGGCCACCACCGCCGCCAGCAGCAGGCCAAGCTGGAGCGCCGAACGGTGGCTGCGTTCTGCCGCTGCCAGATCGCGCGCGCCGACGTAACGGCCCACCAACGCGCCGCAGGCGATGGAGATGCCGAAGGCCTGCATGAAGGACAGCGAGAGCAACTGAATCATCGCCTGGCTCGCCGCCATCTGCACGTTGCCCATGCGTGCGATGATCGTCGAGAACAACGCGAACGAGACCATATCCAAAATCCACTGCCCGCCGACCGGCAGGCTGGTGCGGGTAAAGCGCCGCATGTCGGACCACACCGGCCGCGGCGGTCTGGTGCCGTATGCCGTGATGATGCGGCGACGGAAGATCGCCACCAGCATGATGCTCAGATAGGTCCAGGTGCCGATGGCCATTGCCGCGCCGGCACCGACGACGCCCCACGCCGGCAAGCCGAGACGACCGAGGATCAGCCCGTACGCCAGCACCGCGTTCACCAGGTTGGCGCCAATCGCGGCGACCAGCGGCGTGCGGGTGTCGCCGATGCCGCGGAAGAAGGAGGTGAAGACGACGGTGGCAACCAACGCCGGCGCCCCGCACAAGCGTGCGTGCGCATAGTGCGTGGCCAACCGCTGCAGCTCCGGTGATGGCCCGAGCACATAGAGCAGCGGCCCGAAGCCGGCGGCGATGAGGACGAACCAGACACACGCCGGCGGCAGCAGGGCATAGAGCCCCTGCCACGCCCAGTAGCCGCAGCGCTTCGCGTCGCCGGCGCCGAATGCCTGCGACACGAAGGTTTGCACGCCGGTGCCGGTGCCGAAGAAGATGACCAGCATGGTCCAGAGCCACACGCCGCCGAAGCCCACCGCGCCCAGCTCGGTGACCCCGACGCGGCCGACAATCGCCGAATCGACCACCTGCATGATCGTGTCCGAGAGTGTCTGCAACACCGCTGGCGCCGCCAACAGCGCGACTTCGGGCACACTGCCTGGCAGGCGTCGCGCTCCCTGCATACCCAGAACTTCCACTTTTGCCGTCATGATCCGCACTCCCAGAAATACCAGGGGCCACGAACGCCTCGCGCGTCCGCGGCCCCTGGTGGAGGCTTCTCAATCCGCTGCCGTCAGTGTCGGATGTGCGCGCGCAGGTTCTTGGCGATGGCATTCCTCGACGCCGTCGCCACGAAATTGCAAAATCTCTCGTTGATCCGCCGCACCCGATCACGCTCCATGCAAGTGGGCGGCACGCTACCACGCGCCTCGGGCGCACGACAACAAGAAAACTGACGAAGCGCGGGGGCGTTTTCTACGATCGTCGGGGGCGCACGCCGCGCTTGTGTTTGGCGGTCAGCGACGATTATGAAGAAGACATATGTCCGTCGTCTGGTACTTCGCCTACGGTTCGAACATGCAGAGCGCGACCCTGCGTGGGCGGCGCGGCATCGAGTACCGCCGCGCCCTGCCGGCGCGACTCGACGGCTGGCGCCTGGTGCTCGATAAACCGCCGCTGATCCCGATCGGCGGCTCCTTTGCAAATGTCATCCCCGATGCGAACGCTGCCGTGCATGGCGTGTTGTTCGAGATGACTGACGAGGATATGGAGCACCTCGACCTGACCGAAGGCGTGCTGGTGGGCAATTACGAGCGCGTGCCGGTGACGGTGTGGCCGCTGTCCCCGCCGGACGCCGAGGCGATCGTGGCATTTACCCTGACGTCCGAACGGCGCGACCCGGAGCGCTTGCCCACGCATCGGTATATGCGGCTGCTGATCGAAGGCGCCGAAGAACACGGCCTGCCGGCGGAGTACATCGCCGAGCTGCGTGCGTTGCCCGCGCATGCAGAGACACCGGAAGCCGCGGAGCTGCGGCCGCTCATGGACCAGCTGATGCGGCGGCCCGGGAAGAATAGGGCTGAGTCCTGAGTGCTGAGTTGAACTCTGAGGATTCCTTCCCAGATTCACTCAGGACTCAGCACTCAGCACTCTATTCCGGCTGCCGCGACTGCTTGGCGAAGAGCTCGTCCTTGCGGGCGATCAGGTCCTCGGCGGTGAAGGCGGCGTTGGGTTTGCTGATCTGTCCAACCGCATGCCAACCCTTCATCAAACTGATCTCGCCGCCCCAGACGACGAAGCCCTGGCCGTTGATGTCACCAGCGGCTTCCGAGGCGAGGAAGGTTACCAGCTGCGCCGGCCATGCCGGGCTGAAGGCATCGAAGCCGCTCTCCGGCTTGGCGAACATGGCGCTGTTCGGCATGGTCTCGGTCATGCGCGTGCGCGCGCGGGGAGCGATGAAGTTTGCGGTCACTCCGTACTTCCCCATCTCGCGCGCCATGCTGATGGTGAGCGCGGCGATCGCTGCTTTCGCCATGCCGTAGTTGCTGTTCCCTGCGGTTCCCATGAGGCCGGCTTCGGAGGACGTATTGATGATGCGCCCAAAGACCGTGCCGCCGGCGTGCTTGGCGCTCTCGCGCCAGCGCACACACGCGTGCCGGGTCATGGCGAAGTGTCCCTTGCAATGCACGCGCAGCACCAGGTCGAATTCTTCCTCCGACATGTTGAAGCTCATGCGGTCGCGCAGCACCCCGGCATTGTTGACCAGGATGTCCAGTGTGCCGAACGTGTCGTACGCCTGCTCGATCGTGCGCTGCGCGCCTTCCCAGCTCGAGATGTCTTCGTAATTGGTGTCCGCGTCGCCACCGGCGCGCTTGATCTCCGCCACGACCGCCGCCGCCGGCGAATCGTCCGTGCCTTCGCCACTGACCGAGACCCCGACGTCGTTGACGACGACCTTCGCCCCCGCGGCCGCGAGCGCCAGCGCCTCTTCACGCCCGAGCCCACGCCCTGCGCCAGTCACAATAGCCACTCTGCCGGCGAGCACTGACATGGAGGACATCTCCTTGCACCTGCTCTGAGGATCAACTGCTGGTAAGGAGTAAGGAGTGAGGGGTAAGGGGCAAGATCAGGATCAAGAGGATTCCCGACCCCTTACTTCTTACCCCTTACTCCTTACCCGCCTAGTGGAAAGTTATGCAGCGAACTGTGCCCGACCCTGTGAGAGCACCACGTTGCCCTTCTGGGTCTCCGCCTGCACGATGGCGTCGCCGTTACCGACGATCCACATCTTGGTGACGATGGTGTCGCCGAAGTACACCTGATCGGCAAAGCGCGCGGCGAAGTGGCGGAAGCGCGCCGGGTCGCCGCCGCACAAGCCCTTCAAGATGGCGCGACCGGCGAAGCCATAAGTGCACAGGCCGTGGACGAAGGGTTTCTCGAAGCCGGCCATCTTGGCGAATTCGGGATCGATGTGGATCGGATTCGGATCACCCGAGAGGCGATAGATCGCGCCTTGCTCGGGACGCGTCACGTCCTCGACCACGACGTCTGGTTTGCGGTCAGGCGGGACATTGAGGTCAGCCGTCGACGGGCCGCGCTCGCCGCCGAAATTGCCGGCGCCACGGATGAAGAGCGTCGCCTTGGTGGTGAGTAGCAGGCCCTTGTCGTCTTCGACGATGCCCTCCGAGCCGATCACGGCGGCTTTGCCTTTATCCCACACCTCACTGATTCGCCCGGTGATCTTCACCTTGCCTTCGGGCGGAATCTCGCGGTGCA
>CAZTDK010000171.1:0-9950 GCA_964611965.1 uncultured Binatia bacterium (SeqCode)
TTTCTATGGCCCGCTCCCTGTTGGGTCGCTGCGGGCGGCTAAGTGCGACAGGCTCTAGTAGAAGAACCCCGGCGCCTTGTCAATCGATGCCCGTGCAGGTATGCAGCGCCGATGGCGACCGGTCAGTTAGTGCTCTACTCACGGCCCGGCTGCCACTTGTGCGACGACATGAAGGCGGTGGTCGGGCCCGTGGCTTCCCAGCTCGGCTGGACGATCGAAGAGGTCGACATCTCCGGCGACGCCGCGCTGGAGGCGCAGTTCGGTACCGAGATTCCGGTGCTCTTCGTCAACGGGCGCAAGGCGTTCAAGTATCGCGTCGGCGCCGGCGAATTGCGGCAGCGGCTCCGCCGCGGCTAGCCGGGATTTCTCACCACGGAGGCGGAGAAAGCCAAGAATCATCTGAAGCCAAGAACCGTCTAATGAAGGTCGACCTTCAGACCGGCGGGGATCGACGTGTATTGGTCGACTACCGTCACGGCCCGCTTGTGGGCTCATGCAGCCGGGCGGCCGCTGTCCAGTCCACCGCCCACGTGACCACACGTTCGTCACGATAGCCGCGGCGCTCGTCGAACTTCCGAAAACTACGCGCGTATCTCCCGTCGAGAAACATCAACTGCGTAAAGGTCGATTGGAGGAGCGCCACGGTTCCGACGAGCACTCGATCGTTGGGAAGATCCACCAGGACGCCGAGATTGGGGTCGATGGGATCCGCGGCGGGGAAGACTTCCAGTTGTTGCGCCCCGGCAACGACGACGGTGGCGGGAGCGGCCGTGCGCTGCGCCGCGTTCACTGGACGCCAGCGAAAGCGGCCGCTTGCAGGAGCTTGCCGCGAGTACACAAAGGTCTCAAGCGTTTCTCCACGTGAGCGCGACGGGAGGTTCACCGGACACGTGAGCGTCTGGCCGTCGGGCGCCGGCTCACACGGCACCCACCGCTTGGTGAGGTACGCTTGCCGCGCCGAAATGAACTCATCGCGCGCCACGTCCGTCTGCAGCTGCCTGGCGGTTCGGTAGAGCGCGCCGGCGTCTGCCTCTGGCAGCCCGAAGCGTGTGGTGATTTCCGCGATCGCCTCGGGTTCCGGACGTCCCCGCAGTTGACCGGCAACGTACGCGTTCCGGAAGCTCCACGCCCCGGCGTACTTCCAACCGGGGGTCTCGAGCATCTCCGTCGTCAGAATCAGAAATCCCGGCGGCGGATCACAGTGGGTCACTGCGAGAATCTGCCGCTGCGCCGGTTCGGCGATGCCCATGGCGCGCAGGTACGCCTGCGCATCGTTGCGGTCGCGGCGGGCGATCTCCTCGACCGCGGACTGCGCCGCGAGAGCGTCGACATGCTGGCGAACGAGCCGATCGTACGCGCCCACATCGTCGTTTGTCATCGGATGGAAGTCGGAACCGCAATCCATCATGCGCAGGAGTCCAACCGCCTCGTCCTCGCGCGGAGCGAACAGCACGCGGGCCAGCCAGAAGGGCGCGCGCGTCGGCAGTGAACCGCCATCGATACTCGTGCGCCGGTCGGCGACATACTCGGCCCAGTAGCCGTACGGCCACCAGGTGCTGATGATCGTCTCGGGCGGCGCGGCATCGCGGAGCCGCCCGAGTGTGTCCCACCACGCATCATTCATTCCGGGCACGTACGAATTCGTGACGCCATAAGCGCGGTACACCGGCTGAAACAGGGCGGCAACCGCGATGCAGAACGGCAACCCCGCCGCCGCCCACCGCGGTACCCGCGGATGTGGGAGCGCATCGACAAGCCATTCGCACGAGCGACCGATGGCGACCCCGAAGGCGATGCCGAATGGCGGGACGAGGAGCATCGCGAAGCGCAGCCCATCGAAGGCCAGAAACAGGGCGGCCAGAAACCAGCCGACAACGAGGATGTTCACGCTGCGATTCGTGTCCTCGGTCCGATCGCTGCTGAGTACCGAGAGCAGGATGGCCACCGCGAGCGGCAATGCCAGCAGCACGAGCAACAGGGGCCGGCCCGGGTTGGGGCGGGTCACCAAGTACGCATACAGGTAGTTGCCGCCGATGAGCAGTGCGAAGTGCCACCACTGCCAGCCGCGCCTGGGCAACAGCAACAGGAGCAATCCGAGCCAGGCGATGAAGAAGGTCGGCACATCGGCAAGCACGCCGCTGATACGTTGCAGGTCCGGTCGCGCCAACTCGCCTACGGTAGCGAAGGCATCGGGCCAATGCGCCGTCGGGCCCGGTCCAGCCGCCGGCTGCACCGAGCGGAAGATCTCGCCTACCGGTCGCAGAGCTGCGATCAGACTCGCGGGATCTGCCCCCGGTACATCGGTAAGCACGAGCGGCGCGAGACAAAACCCCGCAAACCCGAGAGCGGCGCGCCGCGCCGCAGGTGTCTTCCAGGCGCTGCGGTGATCGATGACGGCGTGGAGCATTGTGATGATCAGATGGACGAAGAGCCCGCCGATCACGACCGCATACGTGAAGATCCACCCGTTCCAGGTTTGCGCATGCAGCCTTATGGCCGCCAACCCGCACAGCGCAAAGATCGCTTGCTGCCACGGCTGGCGCGCCTCCGCGGCACGCATCGCGGCCCACATCAGGTACAACGGCAAGACGACGTTCCACACATCGTCGTCGCTGCCGATACTGCGCACCAGGAAGAGCGGGTTCACGGCGATGAGCAGTGCGGCAATCAGCCCGGCGACGGGGCCGGCGAGGCGCGCGCCTATGGCGAATGCCGGCAGGATGCCCAAGACGCCGACGATCACCGGGACCAGGAAGGCGCTCGCCGGCAGCGGATAGCCCGGCCGCAATGCCGTCATCACGCGCTGCACCCAGACAATGCTGGCGACATGCAGCGACCGCTCATACTTGCCGACGCCGCCAAAGGGCGCGTGCACGTGGTCGTCCCGGCATTCGTTCCCGACGCGGCGATCGCAGACGCTGCCGCTGCGCAGCGCAGTGCGCGCGGCGCGCAGCCAGTAGTAGCTGTCGTAGTCGCCGAGGTGGACGTGCGCGTGACCGTCCGGCGCGGTGTAGGTCAGGTGGGCGCGCTCGGTCGGAGCGACGGCGCCTAGCGACAGCGGCCGGGTGCGAATCCAGACGACCAGCGCGACTGCCGCCAGGATCAAGAGGCAGCGGTATGTGTCTCCCCAGAAGGCGGCTCTTCGCACGGTGAGCGCAATTATCACGGTTGACAGTGCCCGACCAAGACCGATGAGTCCTTCTCGACGACCTTTATCCGTCTCGCGGGCTCCGGCTGGATTCTTTGGGGGACGCCGCGGGCACGTCTGAGATGAGGCATTGAGCTGGCGCTGTCGGTGTTTTCCCTGAATTGACAGCCCTCCGGCGGGCCAGTACCGTACCGGGTCTCGCCATGCCGACGATTGCAGTAGACGCCATGGGGGGCGACTCGGCCCCGGAGGAAATCGTCAAGGGAGTCGCACACGCCTCGCTGCACACCGACATCCAGTGCCTCTTGGTCGGTGACGAACGGCAGATCCAGACCATTCTCGACGCGATCGCGTACAACCCCGAGCATATCAGCATCCACCACACGCCGGACGTCATCGGCATGGCCGAGGAGCCGAAGACGGCGGTGCGTGCCAAACGCCGCGCCTCGATTCTGGTCGGCGCCCAACTGGTGGCCGACGGGCACGCCGACGCCTTGGTCACCGCCGGCAACACCGGTGCTGCCGTGCTCGCCTGTGCGCAACACTTCCGCCTCATCCGCGGCGTGCGCAAGGCGGCCCTGGCGAGCGTCTATCCGCGGCAGATCGAGTATCCCGGCCAGGATCAGTTGGCGCTGTTGCTTGACGTCGGTGCGACGATTCGCTGCGATGCCACCGAGCTCGTACAGTTCGCCTTGATGGGCAACGCCTATGCGCGCGGCGTTTCGAAGATTCCGAGCCCGCGCGTCGCACTGTTGAACATGGGCGTCGAAGAGAACAAGGGGGGGGACGTGCTCGTGCAGGCGCACCGCCAGCTCAAGAGCCTGTCCGGCATCAACTTCGTCGGCAACATCGAAGGCAACGATCTGGCCAAGGGGAAGGCCGACGTGATCGTCGGCGAAGGCCTGCTCGGTAATGTGGTGTTGAAGCTGCTCGAAGGGCTCGCCGAGGTCGTCGTCGACCTCGCCGGGACGGCGCGCCAGGAGAACTGGCGCTGGAAGCTGGGCTTCATGATGCTGGCGGGCAGTCTGGGCAAGCTGCGCGACCTGACCGACTACGCGGCCTACGGCGGCGCGCCGTTCCTCGGCTTTGAGCAGCTGCTCATCAAGTCGCACGGCCGCTCGAGCGCCCCCGCCATCACCAATGCCGTCAAAGTCGCGGCGAAGGCGGTGCGCGACGGGGTGACCCGCGAGATTGCCGCCGCCGTCGGCCGACTCGGATGATCCTGCGCCGATCAAAGAGCCCGCCGTCGTTGCCCCCGGTCGTATTTTACTGGGACCTCGACAAGACCTACCTCAAGAGTGAGTTCGAGACTCTGCGGGAGCTGGTGCGCATCCCGTTCGAGAAACCGGAGCACAAGGTCGCGGTGCCGGGTGTGGTGCCGCTGATCCGTGGCTTGCGCAACGTCGCATTCGCGGCCGGCCGCCAGGTGCACATCTACTTCATCTCCGCCAGCCCGCCGCAGATTGCCAAGGCGATCAAGGAGAAACTCGCACTCGATGGCATCGAGTACGACGGGATCGTGTTCAAAGACCAGCTCCATCACCTCGTCCGCGGCCGCTTCCGCAACTTGCGCGAGCAGGTCGGCTTCAAGCTCACCGAGCTCCTCAAGAGCCGGATGACCTTGCCGGCGGGGCGCGAGGTGCTGTTCGGCGACGACTGGGAATCCGATCCGATCATCTACTCCCTGTACGCGGATATCGTCGCCGGAAGGATGGCGCTGAGTGAGGTCGATGACATCCTCCAGGCCATCGGCGTCGATCCGCAACTGATTGTCGAAGCCAAGCAGCTGGCCACAAAGATGGTGCCCGCCGCTGCCGTGTCGCGGATCTTCATCAACCTCGAGCGCCGCACGCCGCCGTCGAACTTTCAGCGCTTCGGGCCGCGGCTGGTGCCAACGTTCAACTACCTGCAAACCGCGGCGTGCCTCTTCCAGGACGGCCACCTCACATTGCCCGCGGTGGCCGCGGTGGCCCAGGCGCTCATCGGGCAATCCGGGTATACGCCGGAGCGGCTCGCCAACTCGCTGGCGGACATCGAACGCCGTGGCCATCTGCAACCGGTCAACGCCATTGCAGTGCGCGAGTACCTGGCGGCACTTGGGGCGCTGCCGCAGCGCGCCCGCCCGCGTCAACGTCAATCGCCGTGGTTGCGGGTGCGGCGTTTGTTCACGGCGACGCCGCAGCCGCCGCCGGCCGCCGATGCGCTCATCAACTACCAAGCCCTGGTGGCCGAATGGCGGCGGTGATGGAAGAATTTAAGGATTTGAGAATTTGAGGATTTGCGGATTTGCGGATTTGAGGAATGGCAGGCCAGAGATCCAATCCTCAAATCCTCAAATTCTCAAAATCTGAGATTGAGGGAGTCGATGACCGATTGCAGCGTCATCCTGGTGACCGCCGGTTCGCGCGAAGAAGGCGAACGCATCGCCGAGGCCCTGGTCGGCGAGCAGTTGGCGGCGTGCGTAAACGTTGTCGGGCCGGTGCGCTCGATTTATCGCTGGGAGAACGCGATCCAGCGGGATGACGAGTGGCTCCTGATCATCAAGGCGCCTACAAGCCAGTTCGAACCACTGGCCGCACGCGTGCGGGCGCTGCACTCGTATCAGACGCCGGAGGTGATCGCGTTGCCGATTACTGCGGGGACGGACTCGTACCTGGAGTGGCTGCGCAACGCGACCCGGCTGGCCGGCTGAATTCACCTTCACCCCCAAGACTGGTTCTCGTGCCAAGCCGCCAAGTGGGAGCGACAAGGAACAGAAACGTCCGGTCTCCCTCACCACGCCATTTCTGCGAACGTTAGATCCGGCGTATTGGCGCCTTTGCGTCTTGGCGCGAGATATTCTTTGCTTCGTGTTGAGATCAACTCTTAGATGCGGCGAAAATTGGGGCTGTTCGCACCTTCGATGCGTATCGTCTCCCCCCCGAAGGCTTTGGCGATGCGCTGCTCGCGCAGGCTCTTGCCGGAAATATCGAGGTTCTTGATCTTGATACGCAGGTTGTTGGCGCTGTCGGCATTGGCCAGCGCCTGTTCCTCGGAAATCTGCCCCGCGGAATAGAGGTGGAAGAGGGCCTGGTCGAAGGTCTGCCCGCCTTCTTGCGTGCTCTTCTCCATCGCATCCTTCAGGGTATCGACCTCGCCTTTTTTGATCAGGTCCTTGACGTAGGGCGTGTCGACCAGGATCTCCATCGCGGCGACGCGCTTGCCGTCGACGCCGGGGACCAGCCGTTGCGAGGCGATGCCGCGTAGATTCAGCGACAGTTGCAGGAAAATCTCGGCGTGACGGGCCATTGGGAAGAAGTTCATTACCCGCTCGATCGCCTGATTGGCGTTGTTGGAATGCAGCGTGGCGAGGCACAGGTGGCCGGTTTCGGCGAAGGTGATGGCGGCCTCCATCGTCTCGAGATCGCGCACTTCGCCGATGAGGATCACATCGGGCGCCTGGCGCAGCGTGTTCCGCAGCGCTTCGCCGAACGACATCGTGTCGAACCCCACCTCACGTTGGTTGACGATGCACTTCTTGTGTGGATGGACGAACTCGATCGGATCCTCCACCGTGAGGATGTGGCCGCAGGTCTGCTCGTTGCGGTAGTTCAGCATGGCCGCCAGGCTCGTGGATTTGCCCGAACCGGTGGCGCCGACGACCAGCACCAGACCGCGGCGGCTGAGCGCGATGGTCTTCAACACGGCCGGCAGCCCGAGCTCATCGAGCGTCGGGACCTGCGTCTTGATCTGGCGGATGACCACACCGACGGCGCCGCGTTGCCGGAAGACGTTGACGCGAAAGCGGCCCAGCTTCTCCGAGGCAATCGCCAGGTTCATTTCGAGCTTCTCGTCGAAGGCGGCGCGCTGGCGCTCGGTCATCAAGGAGTTGGCCAGCGCCTCGACTTGCGCGGGTTTGAGCACCTCGCTGCCGATGGGCTCCGTGAAACCTTCGACGCGCAATACCGGCGGGCTTTCGGCCGTCAGGTAGAGATCCGATGCCCCCTTGTCGAGCATCGCGCTGAGCAGCGAGCGCATATCCATCAGCTACGCTCCACGCGCGGCGGTGGGATGCGTGAGCCGTTGCTGCGCGATCTTGGAATCAACGGCGGTCATCTGCCCAAACAGGTTTGGCGTGAGCGTACGGGACTGCGCCTCCTCGCGTGTCACCAGCCCCTTCCCCACGAGATCGAGCAGCGCCATGTCGAGTGTCTGCATACCGACGGCCTGGCCGGTTTGCATGCTCGACGGAATCTGGTGGATCTTGTTCTCGCGGATCAGATTGCGCACCGCCGGGGTGCCGATCAGGATCTCGAGCGCGGCAATGCGGCCGCCGGCGCGTTTGCGCAAGAGTGTTTGGGTGATCACCGCTTGAATCGACTCGGCAAACATGGTGCGAATCTGTCCCTGCTGGCCGGCGGGAAAGACGTCGATGATGCGGTCGACCGTCTTCGGGGCACTGGAGGTGTGCAGTGTGCCGAAGACCAGGTGGCCTGTCTCGGCGGCCGTCAGTGCCAGAGAAATCGTCTCCAGGTCGCGCATTTCGCCCACCAGAATGACGTCGGGATCTTCGCGCAAGGCGCCACGCAATGCCGAGTTGAAGTTGCCCGTATGCGGGCCCACCTCACGTTGATTGACCAGACATTTCTTCGAGTGGTGTACGAATTCGATGGGATCCTCGATGGTGAGGATGTGCCCCTCGTCGCGCTCGTTGATGTAGTCGATCATCGCGGCCAGGGTCGTGGACTTGCCGGACCCGGTCGGGCCGGTCACCAGCACCAACCCCTTTTCTTTTTCGCAGACCTCTTTCGAGATCGGCGGCAGCCCGAGCTCGTCGAGCGTCATCACTTTCGTGGGAATGGTCCGAAAGACGGCGGCTTCGCCGCGACGGGTGCGCAGCACATTGACGCGGAAGCGCGCGATGTCGCCGAGCTCAAACGAAAAGTCGGCGTCGTTCGACTCCTGGAACGTCTTGCGCACGGCGTCGCTCATGATGTCGAAGAGCATGTTGTGCACCTGCTCCGGTGTGAGCGCCGGGTGCTCGATGCGTTTCATGTCGCCGTGCATACGAACCATTGGTGGCTCGCCGGACGACAGGTGCACGTCTGAGGCGCCTTCGCGATGCGCGAAGGTCAAGAGCTGAGTAATATCCATAAGCGACGTAACCCCCTCTGCGTCCAGCCTCAGCAATACGCACGCCAGCTGCGATGAGGGGGTGCTGGTTGCCGCAGACGGAGTGATGGTGTGTCTTCACCTGTACGTTTTTTCGCTGCGCCTTGCGCGTTCGTTAATTTGATAACGCGAGTGACAAAAAACGGCAGGTATCAGCTCAGGCTTGCCACCATGATCGACATGAGCAGGTTGCTGAGCGCGTGGTAGGCGACCGGCACCGCGATGGTCGTGGTGCGCGCCCGCAACCAGCCGTACAGCAGCCCGGGAAAGAAAACGATCAGCCGTGGCGCTCCACCGAAGACGACGTGGCACACCGCAAAGACCGCGGCGGCGAGCGGCAGCCCCACGCCGCAGTCGGCTCCCAGGAGGCGGTAGGGCTTTCCGCAGACGCGATCGGCCTCCGTTTGGAAATAGCCGCGAAAGAAGAATTCTTCCGGCAGGGCAATCGCCAGCACTTGATCGACCACCGATTCGAGGAACGTTGGTGGCCAGCGGAAGTGAAAGGTTGCCCCAAGCCACCAGTGCGCGAGGGTGTAGTGTCCAACTACGTACGCAGGAAAGACGACTAGAATCACGGCGAGATGGAAGGCGAAACTGCCGGGCTGATCCCATGTCAGGCCGTACGCGCCGTACGGGCGGTCGGTGAACGTGATCAGTGCCAATGGTGTGAGCAGCCACAGGGTCGAGACGCGCAGCCCCACAGCGAGCGGAAACGTCACGGCCAGCAATGCCACGGCCTCGGCGAGCGGCCGGTAGCGACGCACGCTCAACACCTCGGTCCAAACCGGCTTGCCGGTTTGCTCCGAAGCCACTCCTCGATACGGTCCCGGAAAAGACGGGCCCTACTCGGGGCGAACGGGTTTCCGGATTGTCTTCGGCAAGAACCCACTCCGTGCACCCCGAGTAGCCGCGTTCCTTTCGCGGCGTATCGAGGGGCGTCCGCAGTTCCCTCGCCGTTCACGGCCGGCTTCCGTCTTCGACGATAATGACCGGGAGACCCAATGGGGTCACCGAGCGGGCGAACTGAGCCGCTTCATCGCGTCGGGTGAAGCGCCCCAAGCGGACGCGGTAGTATGTACCCGCCTGCCCGTCCAAGGTTGCGAGGTACACGCCCTCGAATTGCTGCGCCAGCGTACTCTTGAGACGCAACGCATTGTTGCGGTCCGCGAAGGAGCCGACCTGAATCGTGTACGCTGCGGCCATCAGCTGCGGGCGTTGGTCGCCGAGTACTTCGATGCGTACCGGAACCGTCCCCGGAGCGATCATGCCGAGCGTGCGTGCGGCGGCGTACGAGAGGTCGATAGCGCGGTCCTTCACAAACGGTCCGCGATCGTTGATGCGGACTTCCACCTGTTGTCCGTTGTTGAGGTTGGTCACGGCGACGCGGGTGCCGAGTGGCAAGGTCTGGTGCGCGGCGGTCAGGTCGTATTGGTCGTAGACCTCACCGTTGGCGGTGCGCTTGCCGTGGAACCCGGGACCATACCACGATGCCATGCCCGTCTGCACGGTTGCGGAAGGCGCGTTGACCGGCGGCGGGCTGCGTTTGAAGAGGCCGCATCCACTGAACGCGGCCGCTGCCAGCATGCATCCAACCACCCCACGCCACATGGCGCGGAGTATACCAGAGAACGGCGGCACTGATCCATCGACG
>CAZTDK010000172.1:0-9921 GCA_964611965.1 uncultured Binatia bacterium (SeqCode)
GCACTGAGCCAGCAGCGAACGGGGTGAGTGCGGGAACTCACTGAAGCTCGATCACCAAAGTGTTCGCGGTGCCGGTGAGCCGCTCGCGCACTGCTATCATCGAAACCTCCACACCACCGGTACGGTACGGATTGGCCGCGCGCACAAAGGGCAGCGGCGCCCCGTTGAGGGTGATGGCCGTCGGCCCATGTCCGCGTGCGTCGGTGCGGTACACCACGCTCACCGGCTTGCCGCACAACTCGACCTCTGCTCGCAGACCATCGAACGCGAGGGGAATCACCGGATCGAGAACGAGTCCGGACTTGCGCCGGCGGATGCCGAGCAGGCACTCGTGGATGAGGCGCACCGCAATGCCGGCGCCGCTGGAATAGACGCGCCAGCCCCCTTCGAAAGGCACCGCGCCGGTCTTGACGGTCTCGTACTCGGCGAGGGCCTGGTAGCGGTCCAAGAACGCGGCATCCGAGCTGGAGTAATAACAGTTGGCCTGCCGCGGCCGCGCCGCCGCGAGCACGGAACGCAGGCCAATGGGATTCGCCTGCCGCAAGGCGAGCAGCACGGCGTCGGCGTCGCCGTAGCGCGCCATCGCCTCCGCGCAGCGCAGATGCGCGTGCGTATACATAATGCCGATCTCGCGACCGAAGAACGTACTGCTCTCGGCGCGCTGGAAGCGGCGCTGCAGGCCGCCGTGATAAGCGAAAGGACGATCGAACAAGCGCGCGCCATCGACAGCGAGGAGATGCTTTCGGATGCAATCGACGTGCGCCGCAGCTTGTTGCGGCGTGAGAAGGTCGTTGATGATTGCGTGGATCATCGGCAACAAGCTGGCCGTGATGCCCGTCGTCTCATCGTGCGGGTGGAGCAGGTACTCGATGCGCCCGTCGTCCTGGAAATGCGCGTACCCGGTGATCGTCCCGTGCGGAATCAGCAGGCGCTGAAAATCGTCCTTCACCCGTTCGGCTGCGGCTGCGAGCGGCTCGGCCGCAGCAACGCGACCGATGCGCCGCAAGGCCTGCGTCACGGTCGTCAGCGTCTGGTAATGCAAGGTGACCGTCCAGGCACTGCACAGGCGCTCGCCCATTGCCGGATCCACGGGCTGCAGCGAGTCGTTCCAGTCGCCGTGGCCGTACGCGGCCAGGTGCGTGCCGGGAATCACGCGCCGTTCAATCACCCGTAGGGCGCGCTCGACGTGGCCCCAGATCGTCGCGCGCTCGGCGTGGTCGTCACCCTCGGGATGGAAGAACGGCACGCTGACATCGAGCAACGCGGCCTCTTCCGTCGCGATGAGGTACTGGGCCAGAACCAGCACCGGCCAGAAGACGATGTCACCGTGCGAGTCCGCCGGCCGGATGTTACGCTCGCGCTCGAAGAACATGAACCACTGCGGCCAGTCGCCGTCGGGGTTCTGATTGGCGAAGACGCGCAGCAGCAGGTCGCGCAGCGGTTCCCAGCGGCCGAGCGCCAGCAGCAGCTCGACCGGCCCCTGACACACGTCGCGCGTGCCCCAGCCGCCCCCGGAGTACTGCTCGAGCCCACGCGGCGCGAGGTAGTGGATCAGCGCATTGTGGGTGTACCAGGGGAGAATGTCCTGCACACCGGCGACCGTGTCCGCGAACGGACTCCCTGCGGGTGCGCTCAACGTGACCGGTCCGGTCATCGCCGTCCAGAACCGTGTTGCGGTCGCCTCATCGTCAGCGCCTGCCGATACGGTGGCGGGCGCCGCAACCAGCCCGCCTGTGATACGGAAGTCGAGCCGCGTCGCCGGGGCGGTGGCCACCGTCAGAAATGGCTGCTGACGTGACCGCCCGTCCGCGAACAGCACCGCGTCACCGCTGACCGTCTCAATGGTCGTGCCGGCCTGCGGATCGAGGCGAAAGACGCCGTCGGGGAAGCGACGGCCGACGTCGGTGTCGGGGATCGGCCGCACGATGATCCCCTCGGCGTCGCGCTTGAAGCGGACCGGTACGGCCTCGGCGCCGTCGTCGCCGTTAAGGGCGACGTGATTCGACAGCAGGAAGCGCAGCGGCAGGCCTTCGAGGACCGCGATATGCAGCTCGATCGCGTGCCGCGTGGTCGGCGCCGTGACGCGCACCTCGATCAGACCGCCGCTGTACGCGTACAGCCAGCGGCAGCCGCTTGGCGATACTTCCCACGCGGACGGGACGTCGAGCAGGGCGTAGCCATCGTCCTGCTCGACGAAGACCCGTTGCCCGTGCGCCCGCTGCAGGCTCAGGTAGGAGCGCGTCGTCGAGAGCAGGCGGTTGATGCTGACGTGGCCTTGCGTGAGCAGTGCGTTGAACACGCCGGCCATCCACACGGTGGTGGTGAGCGACGCCTCGTCGGGCGTGAGGTGATCGCCCGTGCGCAACAGGTGGCCGTGCGGTCGCAGCACCCGCACCTCTTTGGCCCGCAAGGCCACGTGCGTGCGCGCCCCGACGAAGAACGACAGCAGCCGGCTGTCCTCGCGCTCGACGTGGCGCAGATCGTTGCCCCAGAAGCGGGTGATCTCGGCGTCGGTCAGGTCCCGGCAACGCAGGAGTCTGTGCGCCGAGAACAGGGTCGCAGCGGAGCGCGCGACTGCCGTCGCGCGGCGACGCCTCCGTGGGACAGCGGCTTCCGGCAGCGCAAGGGCGCGATCGACCACCGCCAGGTCGGCGTCCGAGGTGACGGCCTGGTGATCGGGCTCGAACCACCCGAAGAACCCCCGCTCCCCTGTAGCGCCGGGTGCGAGGGCCAGCTGCGCGTCTTGAATGACGGCCATCGAGTGTTCATGCTGCTGCCGCACTCCGGGGAGACGCGATGCCATCAGTCCCGCCGGTGCCTCGCCGGCGCGCGTCGCAAGGCCGTGCAGTTGAAGCGCATCGGTGGCAAAGCTCACGCCGCAGTGCAGCGAACCGATCATGGCCCACGGTTGATGGCCGCCCATCGACAGGTTCTGGCGAACGGCAAGGAGGCACCCGCGCTCCGGGTGGGTGAGCGGCGTGTGGTCGATGTACTGGCTGACGTAGTACTCGTTCATGCGGATCGCGTCGTAGTGCGCCAGCGCCAGGTCCTGCGCATAGACGAGGTCCACGGTGACCTCGGCGTCCGTCGGGTTCTCGAGCGCGACGTGCCAAAACCACGCGGGGGCTCCCGCGGCGAGCCGCAACGCCAGGGTCACGCGAAGCCCGAGCCACTCGCCGGTCGCCCGCAGCCCGGCAGCGTCGAGCCGCGGCGTGAGCGGACTGCACGGCCCGAGGAGTGGCGTCGACGCAACATCAGCACCGTGCCGCCGCAGATAGACGTTGGCCGGCCCGCCCTCCATCTCGGTTCCCGGGAACAGGTTGAGCACGATGTCGCCGTGCTCCATGCGGCGGAGCGAGCCGTTGGCGTTCATGTGCATGACGAGCCCGGCGGGGCTCTCGTAGCGGCGGGGCCGGACGGGCTTGGTTGCCGTCATCGGGTGTCCTCCTTCCTCGGGGTGTGGGTCCATGTGCCATCGGCGCCGATGTCAACGATCGCGTCAAACAGATCGCGGCTGAGCCCGCCGTCGCCCAGGACGACGTAGCCGACCCCGCGCTCGGCGAGCGCAGCGAGGATGTGGGCGGCGCGATCGGCGCCCAGGCTCGGCGCAAGGGGCGCGAGCACCGCGAAACGCGGCGCCGCCAGGAGCAGGCGCGCCACCCCCACCAGCAGTTGCTCCTCCAGCGACAAGACGTCGCGCCAGTCGCGCGCGCTTTCGAAGCCGCCGACGCGGCGCACCGCGCCGTCGATATTGACGAGGCGCAACAACTCCCAGATGTGGTCGTCCGGTACGGGGGGCGCAGGGTCGATGCCGACGACCAGCTCGCGCAGCGTTCCGGACGGCAAGTAGGGCCGGTCCGCCAGGAGAAGCACATTGTCCAAGCGGGGCCGCACAACGCGCCCCTCGCCGTTCTCCCAAATCCCAACGAGGGCCCGCGGCAGCGCCGCCAGGACGTCGTTTGGTGCGGTGATGAGCAGCCGCGCGCCGGCCCGCACTTCCACCGACAGATCGCGGACGAGGACCCGCCCGTCCTGCGGCGTGCGCAGGGTGAGCCCCTCGATGCCGAGCCGGGGCCCATCCTCCTCCGCCACGACGAAGCCACCGGTGCCGCGCGCCGCGATCGTCTCGGCGGATTCGGCGAGCGCGCTGAGCCTCGCCAATACCGCCGCGTACGACGAGAGCGACGGGAACTGGGTGACCACCAGCGAGAACGCCCCGAGCACGTGCATGAACGCCATGGAGGCCTGCGGGATGACGCCGAACTCGACCGTGCCGCGCATGAAGAGCGGACCCACGATGAGCACCGGGATGATCTGAATCAAGTAGTTATACCCGGTCGTGAAGAAGCCGAGGTTGCGATTCACCGCGATGATCCGCTTGAGGTTGCTGGTGAACGAGCCGATGTGCTGGTGCAGCCGCGCCGAGAAATGGGCTTCCCGGTGCAACAGCACCACCGCCTCGGCGTTTTGGCGCACGTGCACGAGCTCGTTGCGAAAGTTGGCCTCGCGGTCAGCCTGGTCGTAGTTGAGTCGCACGAGCGGGCGGCCGAGGATGACTGCGCACAACGAGCCCAGCGCGGCATAGCCGACGGCGACGACGAACAGCAGACGGCTGATCGACCACAACACCCCGGAGAAGGCCAGCATCGTAATGGTGCCATTGAGGAAGATGAGGAACAGGGAGAGCGTGCTCGTCGTGAACGAGCGCACGTCGTCGGCGATGCGCTGGTCGGCGTTGGCCAGCGTACCCGTAACCTCCACCCGATAGAACAGCTGCCCGGCGAGATACGCGCCGACCAGTCGATGCGTGAGCCACTCGCGCCAGAGGAGGCCGAGGCGCTCCTCCGTGAAGCGGTAGAGGACCGCCGCGATGGTCGAGGCGGCAAAGACTCCGACGTAGAACAGGGCCTGGCGGACGAACTCGTGGGAGTCGCGCCGCTCGAGCGCGGTCATGAAGTAGCGACCGACATAACTGTTGACGACGTTGAGTGCGTTGATCGCGAAGAGAAACGCGAGCAGCAGTCCCCCAAGCGCCGCGGCACGGGTGCCGACCTCGGAGGTTGCAACGTTGCGGATGGCGCGTCCCAGGCGCACCGCCGTCTGGCGACTGAACACCACCTCTTGCGATGGTCCCCGTTCTGGTGTCATTTCCTGCACGGTCGGCCTCCTATACACGAACGCGACTCTACGGCATATGGGCTGATGGGTGAGGAATGTTATGCAGCGTGAGATACTGGACGACTTCGCGGATCTGTCGGGTTGGCTGCCGGTTGCCTCGGGGCTCGCCGAACTGCACATCTCACCGGATCAGGGGCTCGGGGGCGGGGTGATGCGCCTCGACTTCGACTTCAAAGGCGGCGGCGGCTTCGTCGTTGCGCGCAAGACGCTGACGCGGCCGATGCCCGAGAGCTACGCACTGAGCTTCTCGGTCCGCGGTCGCGCCCCGGCGAACCGACTGGAGCTCAAGCTCGCCGACCCGAGCGGCCGCAACGTCTGGTGGCGGCATTGGGACACCTTCGACTTCCCGGCCGACTGGCAGACGCTGCAGGTACCCAGCCGAGAGATCGAGTTCGCGTGGGGCCCGGCCGGGGGTGGCGGGCTCAGTGCGCTGGGTGCCATCGAGCTGGTGATCGCGGCCGACCCCGGGGCGGCGAGCCCCGGCGGGGCGGGCACCGTGTGGATCGGCGACCTGCGCATCGAGGACCGCACGTACCGGGGAACGCCGCAGGTGCGCGCCTCCAGCGCGCGGCCGGGCTGCGCACCCGCGTGCGCGCTCGACGGCAACCCCGCGACGAGCTGGCGCAGCGCGCCCGCGGCCGCAACGCATATCCTGGCGATCGACTTCCAGGAAGAGCGCGAGTACGGCGGCCTCGTCATCCAGTGGTATGCCGGCGCGGCCCCACGTGCGTTTCGCGTCGACATCTCGACCGACGGCTCCGTGTGGACCACCGTCCACACGGCCGAAGCGACGGGTGTCCAGCGCAGTTACATCTACCTGCCCAACACCGCGTCGCGCTTCGTCCGGCTCGTCCTCGAGGCGGCGACCACCGAAGGCTGCGGTATCGCCGACCTCGCGGTGCAGCCCTTCGAGTTCTCACGGTCGATCAATGCCTTCTTCGAGCACGTCGCGCGCCTCGAGCCACGTGGCCAGCATCCGCGCTGGCTCGCTGGGGAGCAGAGCTACTGGACGCCGATCGGCGTAGCCGACGGCCACAGCTGCGCGATCATGAACGAGGAAGGGATGGTCGAGGTCGATCGTGGCACCTTCTCGGTCGAGCCCTTCGTGCATCTCGACGGCCGGCTCGTCACGTGGGCCGATGCTGACATCTCAGTAACGCTCGAAGACCAGTGGATCCCCGTACCGTCTTCGGTGTGGCGTGCCGGCGAGATCACGTTGTCCACTACAGCGTTCGCCGGACGGTGCAATGGCGACGCGATCCTCTACCTGCGCTACCGGCTCGAGAACATCGCCGCGCGACCGCTGCGGGCTCGCCTCTTCGCAGCCGTTCGGCCGTTCCAGGTCAACCCGCCATGGCAGGCGTTCGGCGAGTTGGGCGGGATGACGCGGGTGGCGCAGCTGGAGTGGAATGGGCGTGCGCTCCACATCGACGGTGCGCGCCGCGTGGTGCCGCTCAGCGCGCCGCGTGGTTTCGGGGCCGCGGCGTTCGAGGTGGGGGCGATCACGTCGTACCTGGCGCGCAACGAGCTGCCGTCCCGACCGGCGGTCACCGACGCCTTCGGGTACGCGTCTGGCGCCTTTGCATTCGATGTCGATCTGGGACCGGGTGCGAGGCGCGATGTCTATCTCGCCGTCCCGTTCGGCGCAGCGGAGGCGTTGGCCGTCGAGCGATTGGCCGGTATCGACGGGGCCGCCGCGTTCGACGCCGCGCTACACGACTGGCGCGAGCGGCTCGGCGCCGTCAGCTTCGATGTGCCACCGGTGGTGCAAGAACATGCCGACGCGGTGCGCACGGCGGCGGCGCAGGTACTCATCAACCGCGACGGGCCGGCGCTGCAGCCGGGCCCGCGGCGCTATACGCGATCGTGGATCCGCGATGGCGCGATCATGGCGGCGGCGCTGTTGCGCGTTGGACGGCACGCCGAGGCCGGAGAGTTCGTCCGCTGGTACGCGACGTACCAGGCGCCGGACGGCAACGTCCCGTGCTGCGTCGATCACCGCGGGCCCGATTGGCTTGCCGAGCACGACAGCCACGGCGAGTTGATCTTTGCGGTCATGGAGTACTTCCGATTCACCAGCGACCGGACCTTCTTGGCCGAGCTGTGGCCGGCGGTGCGGCGGGCGGTCGACTACCTCGAGGCATTGCGGGCGACGCGGCTCGGCCCGGAATTCGAGTCCGCCGAGTTGCTGGCGCGCCGTGGGCTCTTGCCCGAGTCGGCGAGCCATGAGGGCTACCTGGCCCAGCCAGTCCATTCCTATTGGGACGACTTCTGGGCGCTGCAGGGCTACCACGACGCTGCCGCCATGGCAGCCGTTCTGGGCGACGACGCAGAAGCCCGGCGGATCGCAGCCATCGGCGACGTCTTCCGCGCCGCGCTGCGGGCATCGGTGGAGCGCACCATTGCCGACCGCCGCATCGACTACGTGCCGGGGTCGGTCGAGTGGGCGGACTTCGACCCGACGGCCACCGCGAATGCGGTGGCGTTGCTCGGCGGCGTTGACGACCTGCCGCGGGCAGCGCTCGAGCGGACGTTCGACGAGTACCTTGCGGGGTTCCGCCGGCGTCGCCGCGGCGAGATCGACTGGAACAACTACTCGGCCTACGAGATCCGCATCGTCGGGGCGCTCGTCCAACTCGGCCGCCGGGATGATGCCGCCGAGCTGATGGAGTTCCTCATGGGCGATCGGCGTCCGCCCGCTTGGAACCAGTGGCCGGAGATCTCCTGGCGCGACCCGCGCAGCCCGGGACATCTGGGTGACGTGCCGCACACCTGGATCGGCGCCGAGTACATCCTCGCGTTCCATAGCATGCTCGCGTACGAGCGAGCGGCCGATCGGTCGTTGGTGCTCGCGGCGGGCGTGCCGGCCTCCTGGCTCGACGGCGGCGCGGTCGGGGTCACCGGGCTGCCAACGTACTACGGCATGCTGGACCTGCGCCTGCAGCGCGACGGTGCAGACACGCTCGTTGTGGCCGTGGGGGGCGATCTCGCGGTGCCGCCGGGTGGCATCCTGCTGCGGCCCCCGCTGGCGGGCCGGCTGCTGTCGGTCGAGGTCAACGGGCGCGCCGTGACGACCTTCGACGCCGAGGGTGTGACCATCGGCGAGTGCCCGGCACGGGTTGTCCTGCGCGGTTGAGCCGCACTTGACTCCGGTGTCGTGCTATTCAACCGCAGCGTTGCGTCCGCTGTGGTTGATTCCTTGGCCAGCTGTGCCAAAAGGGGCCAGCGAGCCGACGCGCTGCCGCAGTGCCATGCACCTCGACCAGATCTTGCTCGCCCTCTTCATTCTGCTCTCCGTGGCGGCGCTCGCCATTGCGCTGTCGACGTATCTCGGTCTCGGTTCGATTCTGGGCCTGCTCGCCACGGGCCTCATCGTCGGGCCGTCAGGGTTGGCGATCGCGCAAAGGGTCACCGATCTACGCCACCTCGGCGAGCTTGGCGTCGTGCTGTTGCTGTTCATCATCGGGCTGGAGATGCGACCGGAAAAGGTGTGGTCCCTGCGCCGTGTCGTCTTCGGTCTTGGTTCGTTCCAGGTTGTGGTCACCGGCCTCAGCATTGCCGCCTATGCGTCACTATCCATCGAGTCCTGGGAGGGGGCGTTGATCCTCGGACTCGGCTTGGCGCTCTCCTCGACCGCTTTCGTCGTCCAGATTCTCAAGGAGCGCGGTGCCATGGAGACGGAATACGGCACCACGTCGCTGGGCATTCTGCTGTTACAGGACCTGGCCGTTGTTCCGCTCTTGGCCCTGGTACCTTTGCTTTCCGACCAACCCGAGACGGTCGGGCGGGCAACGTTCGCCATTCGTCTGGCGCGGGTGGTGGCCGCCCTGGGAGGGGTTGCCGTATTCGGTCGCCTGGTGGCGCCGTGGTTGCTCGATCGTCTGGCGCGGCTCGGCAACCGGGAAGTGTTCAACACGGTCGTCTTCATCGCGGTGATCGGCGCGGCGTTGGCCATGGAATTGGCGGGGCTGTCGATGGCGCTCGGCGCCTTCCTCATGGGCATGCTGCTTTCCGGCTCTCCCTATCGCGACCAAATCGAGGCAGTGGTCCTGCCGTTCAAAGGGGTGATGCTGAGCCTATTCTTCGTATCGGTCGGCATGTCGATCGACGTTGGCGTGCTGGTTTCGGCAGGTCCAATCGTTGCGGCGCACATGCTCGTGCTGGTGACCATCAAAGCCGTGCTGCTTTTCGGCCTGTGTTGTCTCTTCGGCCTCACTCGCGCATCGGCGCTCCGTGTTGCCCTCTTGCTTCCGCAGGGCGGTGAGTTCGGCTTCGTATTGTTTGGCGCCGCGGTCACGTCAGGGTTGATGACCGCTTATGGATTCATGTGCGCGGTGCTGCTGATCTCGATGTCGATGCTGGCCACGCCGCTGCTGGTGCGCCTGGGCGACCGCATCATACCTGGGCCGCGGCCTTGATTTCCGCGCTGACGCCCGACTTGTAATCCGTGAAATTGTTGCGGAACAAGCCGGCGAATTTCTCCCGTGCAACGCCCGGGCGGCCGCGCAGGCCGCTCCCGCTGTGGGGGACAGTGATCTCCACGGCGCTCGCCAGCTCAGGGCTCTCTCCGAGTCGGACGCGTCACGGCTCCTTACCGCCGAGCAACACCTGCTTCGCGGCGGCCAGCTCCTTCAGCTTCTCCTTGCTGACCTTCGGATAGTGCAGGTCGAGCGTCTCCAGCGCCTCGATGACCGCGGCCGCAACGACGATGCGCGTGAACCATTTGTTGTCGGCAGGCACGAC
>CAZTDK010000173.1:0-9884 GCA_964611965.1 uncultured Binatia bacterium (SeqCode)
CGCCGTGGGGGTCGCAGTGAAGATCACCCCGGTGGTCGGCGTAAACGTCGATGCCCTGGTCGCGGTCGGTGTCGCCGGTGTCGCCACCAATTCGACGATCGAACCGGCGGCATGGCTGGTAGCGTTCGCGCCGCGCACGGCGTTGTCGAGCGTTCCCGCGATCGGATCACCGGCGGCGCGCGCCGCGCACACCGTCTGGCTGGGGGTGGTGCCGCTGTAGGCGATCAGCTCGCTGCCGATCTGCACCGTGCCGCTCGCCGGGAACACACAAATGTCCGCCACCGGGATTTGCGTATCGGTCGCCGAAATTCCGCTGGTCAGCTGGCTGACCACCGGGGCCGGGGTCGGGGTGAGGCTGGGCGTGAAGGTGAGCGTCGCCGGCGGGATGGCCGTTGGGCTGTTCGGCGTCGTTGGCCGCGCGGTTGGCGTGAAGAACGGCGCCAGCAACGGCGGCTTGAAATTCTTCGCCATGACGTACGCGTCCTCGTTGACCTCGGCGGCATTGGCGCCCGACACGGTACCGGGAATGGTGCGGATCGAGTTGGTGAGCGAGTCGAGCTGGGCCGAGCTGTAATTGCACAGGTTGTCACCGGCGCGGACGTTGTCGAGGACCATGCGCACGGCCGCTTCACTGGCGAAGTCGATGTTTTCGGCGCTGCTGGTGGTCGTAACGAAGGCACGCGTCAGGCTCAAACCACTGCCGACCTGGACCACGTAGCGGCAGGTATCGGGACCGGTCTGCGCCGGCAACTCCGTCGAGTACCCCCCTTGCGCGTTGGTCGGCGTACTCCCGGCGGGCGAGTTTTGACTGCCGTCGCCGTTGTACAGCACGAGGGACACCAGATTGCCGGCACCGACCGGGCTGACGTTGCCGGTCAGCGCGTCCGCCTCCGGCAGCAGCACCGCCGCAAACCGCTGGAGCGGCGAACCGGGACCCGTGGCCACTCGGCCGTTGGGCATCTCCACCGTTCCATGGACTTGTGCGACCGTCACCTTTGGGGTGGCAATTGCGACGTTGATCCCGGCGTCGCCGCCGCAACCGGCGACACATGCCACGCCCACGAGTATGGCCAACAGCTGCACGCTTGTCGTTCTCTTCATGCGATCCAATCCCCTCTTCCAACGAGCCTCGTTGTGGCTACCATCCTTGAGGATTATTCGTCAACAGAGAACGCAGAAATCTGGGCCGCGCCCCGTGCTGCTTCAACGCCATCGCTCCCCGTTTGGTCAGGCCGCCGTCCAGCCTTAACACCTATTTTCCTTGTCCATCACCGGCCCCTGTGCTAACCGGCGAAGGCAATTGTTAGAAACCTGTCAGGCTTGGGCGCGCGCAGCGACCCAACTGGGCGGAGCATGGAAACGACAGCGACCGCAGTTGCTTCACCATTGTTTCGGTCAAATTGAACGCACTGTCTTACCGCCGAAGCCGTCCGCTCGTCTCCCAAATTGGAGAAAGGATGCTGGTCGTCCACAGCTTCGAGTCTTGACGGCTCACGGAGCGACCGCAGCGGCAACGAATGCGGTTGGGGCGCTTGCTCTCTGAACCTGACGCCGGCCATGCCGCGAGCTCCCGTGCTCGCGACATGGCTGGTCGTCTCCGGCGCCAGCAGCCTTGTCTATGAGGTGGTCTGCGACTGTATGCGCAGCTGGAACTCGGGACAGCGCTCTTCGTCGTCGGGCTCATCCCCGTGCTGGACCGTTTGCCACTGTTCCTCCTCGCCATGCCAGCGTGGCTGCCGCAGGCGCACTGGCTGTCGACCTTGACGCATTGTGCCACGGCGTTCGTGCTTCTGCTCGTGCCGACGACGCTGATCGGCGGCACCTTCCCGGTGCTCAGCCGGGTTGCGGTGCGGCGCGCCGACGAGGCCGGCGTGCGCGTCGGTCGGCTCTACACCGCCAACACTGTCGGGGCGTTGATCGGTACCTTGCTCGCAGGGTTCGTCTTGATGCGCTTCCTGGGGATCAATCGGGCACTGATCGCGGCGGCGGCCGCGAACCTGGGCATAGCCGCGTATGCCTGGCGCGCGGCGCAGGCGGCAGCCGGGAGCCGTGCAGGCGATATTCATGCAACCGACTCGCAAACACTCTCACCTCCTGGCCCCTTCTCCCAAGAGTGGGAGAGGGGGGAAGGGCAGCGTTCCCCCCTCCCATTTTTGGAGAGGGGCCAGGGATGAGGGTGGCGTCGGCGGACGGCCTCCCCCATGCCCTCGATGCGCTACATGCGGTTGCAAGCCCATCTGCCGGTGTTGCTGCACACGGGACCGGTCGAGCGCGTTCTGGTCATCTGTTTCGGCACCGGCATCACCTACGACGCCACCTTCCGGCACCCCGGCATCAATCTCACGGCGCTGCGTCGAGCTTTCCCCGGCGGTCCTGGCCGCGCCGCCGTTGTTCGCCCCGGCCAACCACGGCGTGGCGACGCGGCCGGACGCGGACATCCGAATCGCCGACGGGCGCGCGTTCCTCCTCTCCGACAACGAGCAGTACGACGTCATCACGTTGGAGCCGCCGCCGCCGATTGCTCGCGGCGTGGCGAATCTCTACTCGAAAGAGTTCTATGAGCTCTGCCGCCTGCACTTGCGGCCCGGCGGGATGATGGCACAGTGGGTACCGTTGACCACCCAGAATCTCGACGCCACGCGCATGTTGATGCGCACCTTCCAGGACGTGTTTCCGCACACAACGCTGTGGACGACCGAATGGCACGAGACGATGCTGCTCGGCTCGCTCGATCCATTGCACGTCGATGTTGCCGCGATCGCCGAACAGACAGCCCAGCCGGAGATCCACGACAGCCTCGCCGAAGTCGGCATCGCCGACACGGCCCGGCTCTTTGCCACGTTTCTAATGGACGAGGCGGCTCTCCGCGCGTTCACCGCCGACGCGGACATCGTGACAGACGACCGGCCACGCATCGAGTTCGCCACGATGCCAGCGGCGGGAGATTTCGTCGCGTTGCTGCAAGCACTCGTGGATGGGACGTGCCGACCTGACCGCCCTTCCCGGTCTGTCTGGGACGCCGCCGTCGCAGAGCTCAAGGAGATGTCCAAGCAGCGTGTGGCGCTGCTGCACTTCTACGAAGCCAGCGTGGCTGCCCAGGCAGGCGACACGGCAGCCGCCGCTGCCGCGCTGGGACGCGCCGTGCCGAACGACCCTGACAATGCGTACTACCACTGGTCCTTCCGGTGGTAGGACCTGGGGTCGGCGTCTGTTCTATGGTCCGCTCCCCCCTTCGGGGAGCCTCAGGACAGGATTGGTCGCTAGGCACTGCCAAGTCCGACAGGCTGCTGAGGGCATATGTACACCACGACAAAAGTGCCGCACCACGAGAAACCGCGTCGTCAGCTGCTGTCATTATCGACGTAGCGGGTGGTGATGCGCGATGGGGCTCCCTACTTGCCTTGGCGGCGCAGCTGCTGCTCGGTGCGCGCCATCAAGTCGTCGGTGGCGCGTTCCATGGCGAGCCCCTGATCGAGTAGGAGGCAGGGACCCGGCTCGGGACAGCGTGCAATGCGCACACTGCGCCCGGCGCGGCGGTCGACCTGCACAATGACGCCGCTCGCGTGTGCCTCAAAGATCTCCGCCGTCGGCATGTGTGCCAGGTGAAACTCGACGCGGCGCACCGGCGTGCCCTTCACGAGCGCTTGCGCTTCGGCGAGCAGCGCCGCCGGAATACCGTCGCTGGGCTCGCCAACGACCCAGAGCTCTTCGCGACTCTGGCCGTCGGCGAAGCGGGCAAGCACGCTGGCACCATTGCGCGCCGTGAAGCGAACTTGATCCGGAGTCATCGGCGATCCATTCGCCGGCCCGACTTCTCTGATGTAGTCGGCCTCTGACCAGCCGAGCTCGGCGTGAGCCGGCATTCCAGCGAGCAGTCCAGCGATCAGCAGCGCCAGGATCAGCCTTCCGCGACCACGGCGGTGCTGATGTGCATCGTTCAACATCGCGGCTGACCATACCAAATGCATCGGCAGCGGCCAACGAGGAGCGTTGGGTGCAGGGGGCTTGGGGGCACGCCCACAAGCCCAGAGGCCCTCAAGCCCCGCCCTTCATCGCCTTGCCTGCCTGGTGACCTCGTGTTAGCAGGCCGTGACAATTTTCGTCACGAAGGGGTGTGTCATGCGCTCACGCACATGGTTGCTCATTACTGCCGGTTTGGTCGTACCGCATATGACGTCTGCCGCGGGGCAGCCCACGCCTGCCGCGCACGCCGCGCCACGGAAGGCACCAGCCCCAGCACCCACCGCCGGGGCCAGCGAGGTCACCACCGCCTACGGAAAGATTCCAGCGTCACTCGCCGGCACCTGGTTCGTGGTCCTCAACCCTAAAGTCGGCGACCGCTACGTGAACGGCTGGCAGGTCTACCGCATCACGCACCAGGGTGCCAAGTGGCAGGTCACCGAGTTGCACGGGACTCCCACCGCGTTGCTGCAGCAGGAGATAAATGCCGCCAACGCGCAGGGCAGCCCCTACACACCGGGCGCGACCGTGCTGGCGACCACCAAAGATCTGCTGCCGACGCTGACCCAGCCGGCACCGGCATTCCGCGCAACGACAATTGCCCTGCGCAGCCGCGGCCACTTCGTGAAGGGACCAACGAAAGACCCGCGCCTCGAGTGGGCCAAACTGGTCATCGACTTCCTCGCCAAAGGCCAGAACGTCAAGGCCTCGGGCCAGACGTATTACGTAAAGGAGATCACGCCCGACCGCCTGACGGGCGAGATGAACAGCGCGAGTGTCGCCTCGGGTTATGCGGGCACCGTAATACCCATCGGCATCGAAGGGCAGTTTGTGATGTACCGGATCGAATAAGGGGACGGACAACAGACAACGGACAACAGACTCAGAGACAACAGACTCAGGAGCAGGCAAATAGTCGCGACTCGTCCGTTGTCTGTCCGTCTGCTGTCTCTGCTGTCCCTTACGCACGAAAGCCCCCGACGGAGTGTCCGCCGGGGGCCTTCAGGGTCAGCAGAGCTGCTGGCGATCGCGTTGAGGGGCGACTAGTTCTTCCCCACGACGTATCCCAGGGTGTACGGAACGACGACGCGCACCGGGCTCGGCAGGCCGGCGGCCCCATCGACGGTGCCGTTAGTGGTGATGCCCGCGCAGAAAATGCCGGACACTTCTGGTTCGTATTGGCTGTCTGCTCCGGGAGCCGCGATCAGGTTGGTATTGGTGTTGCCCAGGAAGCCGTTCGCCGTGCTGCCGAAATCACACACAGTGGCGCCAGCCACCGCGGCGCAATCGGCATTCGTCTGGCAACCGTTCGAGCACATGGTGGCCCCGCCCTGACACCCACCGGAGGCGCTGTTGTCGCAGAACCCGCAGAACTTGTTGCCCGACGCCGCAGTCATGGACTTGGCGTCGGTGCTCAAAACGAAGGGGTTCGGCACGTGAATCGATGTCACGGCGTTCGGCTTACACTCGATGGTCACGGTCTGATCGGGAGCGTCGCAGGGAGCATTCGTATCCGGGCTTGCCCCGGGGACGCCGTCGCAGTGTTTGGTCGTCGCGTTGCACACCGGGCACGCTTGAAAACTGCTGCAGTCCTGCCCGACGCCGGTCACGAATACGTCGGTAACGATCGGCGATTTGGCGGTGTAGTGTCCGGACGTCAGACCAATCGATCCGTCTGTCGTCGTCCCGTTTCCGGAGTTCTTTGTATGGGTCACCAGGCATGTGCCCAAGCCGCCAGAGCACGTTGAGCTGAGGTTCAACACCGGCCCGAGGCTGTTTGGATCGGCGGGGTTGAACACCGGCGTCCCTTTGATCGTGACCTCCGAGCCGACCAGCGGGTTCGTAGTGCAGGTACCTGAAGCGGCAACAACACCGGCACTATCAGTACCGCAATCCGCATCGTTCACGCAGGCCTGGTTGCCGTTGCCGCCATTACAGTGGGCAAGGTTCAACACCTGCATCCCACCGCCAGGGGTCTCGCCGTTGTTGCTTGGCGCGACCGTACCGAGTTGCAGCAACTGCGTTCCAGTTAGCTGGAGAAGCAGGCGCGGCGCGTGTCCGAACTTGTTGTTCGGCGGCAAGCCCGTGCCGGTCGAAACCTGAAATGCCAGCTCATTGGCGTCGGTCACGTTGCCGGTGCTCAGGTCACCGCCCACCGACTGCTCGATACATTGGATGACAGCGGCGTACGGATCCACGGCGGTCGCGGTACCCGGACAGCCGGCGATATTGGTGATCCCGACGCTGTTCGGGTCGACGGCCGGGGTCACGCACGCCTTGACGATGGCTGCGCTCAGGGCCGATTGCGCCTTCGCAATAGCGCCCGCGTACGGGTCAAGTTTCACATTGACCTGACATTCGTGAGTGTTGGGCGCCGTATCCGTGTTGCAGCCCTTGCTGAGATCGCAGGTGCCCGTGACGCCGTTGCAGTCCGCGTCGGTGCTACAGAGCTTGCCGATCGGTGACGGCGTTGTACCGATCTTCTTGCAAGCCCCGTTCGTTTCGAGGCACGGTTTCCCATCGTTGGTGCCGCCGATGCAGCGATACTTCGGGCCCGCTATGAGGCCGCCGGTCTGGCTCTTGTTGATGAACTTCGTAATCGTTTGCTGGAACGCCATGACGTACTTCTGCGCCGCGGTTGAGATCGCCAATTGGCACTTTGCGGCGGTCTTGCAGTCCGGATTCGTGGTATCCGCAAGGCTGGTGCTACAGACCGCCTGCGCCCGGCCGGCCGGCCACAGCAGCGCGGCGAACGCCGCGGCCACAGCTGCACTTCTCCATCGATTCTTCATCGTGCTCCTCCTGTCTGTTCGAATAACGTTGTCAAGCCTTTACCTTCCCCCGACCTAAAGCGCGGCGCCATGCGGGCGGAGCGGCGCACGTCCCGTTGTCTTGCGGGACAATTGAGCCGCCACCGCTAAGCGCGGCGCTCCAACACTGATTGCGTTGATCTCCCCTCGATCACTCCTCCCCTTGTGGTCCATTAGATCGCCCATTGTCAATACATTTTCTTGCGGACGGTTCCGAGCTGTCCGCCCTCCGATCACCGCGGCCAGCCGTGGTCACTGGAACGACGGTGTCACCGGCACGCCACGCAGGGAAGACCCTCCCGTGGCGGGTGGTGCACCTCATTGAAACGAAACGATTCAAGGCTGCGGGAATCCGACCTGGTTTATTGAGAAGCTTAGCCCGACCACTCCATTCTCCGGCCATACGCCGGAAGCCAACCTGCGCCGCCGCGCCGGGAACGCGTGACGCCTGCATGTGAAAGGCAGGCTTTTTTGACGCTTCCGCGGCTCAGCGCGCGGTTTGTCCATTGGTCACTACCGTATCGAGGGTCTGGTTGCCATCGAGGGTGTCGAACGCGCTCACCAGAGCTGCGCCGCTAGACGACTGGTGGTTGAGCAGCGCATCGCAGCTAAACAAAGCACCTTGCTTCGTGGTTGCGCAGCTGATGACACCGCCGGTGAACCCGCCGTTGCATTTACCGTCCAGCATGAAGAAGCCGGCCGTGTCGTTGGCGTCGGTGACGGCGGCGCTCGCCGTGCCGGTTGTCGTCGGAATCGCCAACGCCGTCCCTTGCGAAGACACTGGATCGTCCGCGGTGCAGGGTTGGCCGTCGAAACCCTTGTTGGCATCGACCGCCACGCACATCCCATCCGCGCCGCACTCGTTCGGCGTCCCCACACAAGCCTGGGCAAACTTGGCGCCGGCTGCACACAAGCCCAAGTTACCGCAGTCGCTATGGGCGACGCACGGCTTGCCCACACTGCCGGCGCTGCACAAGCCGGCGCAGTATGCCGAGACGCAGGTGTTCGGGCTGCACTCGGCGTCGACTTCGCAGACCTGGGGCGCGGCGGTCGTCTTAACCGGGAACCCCGAACAGATGGCGGCGCGGCGGCACGGCCGTTGGCTGCACGAGGACGTCTTACAGGTGTCGGAGGGCGTGATCACGCCAATGGCGGTGTCGGTGACGATGACGGCCGAGCCGGTCGGCCCGTTGTCGGTGCTGTTGGGCCCGTTACCGTACGCCAACAGATGGCTCGGGCTGTTGCACACGCCGGCGTGAAAACTCTGCAGGTTACACGTATTGGCGCAGAATACACCGGCAATCCCGCCGCAATCACCGTTAGTAGTACAAGCGGCGCCGGCATTCGGTCCGCTGGTGCAGACGACGTTCGATTCGAGACAGGCCTGGCTGCCACTGCCGGCCGGCGGCAGCGGATCCTGCGCGCTGCAGTTGCCGGTGGAATCATCGGGGCTATTGCAGAAGCCGCCCGTGCCGCAGTCGCCATTCGTCTTGCACGGCTTATCGATGTTCGTGCCGCTGACACACAGTCCGCCACCACCACCCACGCCGTTACAGACTCCCGCGCCGCCGCAATCCGAATTGACGGCGCAGGCCAAGCCAGGCCGCGTGCCGCCGGTGCAGGTGCCTGGGCCGTTGTGCGAGTCGCCGGGTGACGTGTTGTGGTCTTGCGTGAAGCGGACGTTGACGTTGGGCAGTCCGGCAGCGCCACAGCCGACGAAGCCACCACCGGAGTTGCCCGGCCCGAACAGCCCGGCGTTGGCGACGCCGTGCGGGCAGGCACACGCCAGGTTTGGTATCGTGACAGGCGAGAAGCTCACCTGCGCGGCCGGCACGGCCACCGGCACCATGCCTGCGGCATCCATCCCGCCAATCTTGAGTTGCTGGGAACCGATCAGCGGCCCAATGTTCAGCGTGCCGACCAGGTCCACGCTCGTCAGTACCGCGCCGCTCTTGTGTTGGCAGGAACCGCCACTACCGCACGGGTTGATGCAGCTGCCACCCGTGCCGCAGTCGGTATTCACGGCACACTTGATCCCTGGCTTGGGGCTGCCGGCGCTGCAAATCAAGGTTGCCGGCAGCGGATTCGTCGTGCTGGGGGCAGACGGACAGGCGGCGCCGGAAGTGGTCCCACCCAGGCACGCGCCGAGACCGAGGCAGACGCTTCCGTCGTTGGTCGCGACGTTGTTCTTGAGCCCACATTCGTCGGTGCACACGCCGCGGTTGCCGGACGGGCCGCAGTCGGTGCTGGTGGCGCAGGGCCTGGTGGGAAAGGCGCCACCGACGCAGGTTTTCTTGAACGTGCAGTCGACGCCGTTGTTCATCCCGCCCTGGCATCTCGCGCCGGTGAACTGGAACGTCACCGTGGTCTCGGTCGTACAGTTCTGGGCGCAGCCATCGCCGCCGAATGCGAGGCACTCGCCGCCTGGACAGCTGCTGTTGTTGGTGCAGGGATTCCCGGAATTTGAGCCACCGGAGCACGTACCGCCGTCATCACACTGCTCGCCCGCATCAACCACTTGATTGCAACAATTGCTTGCCGGCACCGAGATGCCCCCACAGACGAGCGCCCCGGCTGTCGGCGACGCCGTTGCTGTAGATGTCGGTGGCGGCGTCCCGACGGTGTTCGTCGCCGTCGGCGTCGCGGTGTCAGGCGCCGGCAGCGTGTTGGTCGGAGTTGCCGTGGCGCCGGGCGACGTCGGACTGTTGGTAGGCGTCGGGGTGTTGCTCGGCGCCGCGCCGGTGTTGGTCGGCGTCGGCGTGAGCTGCACACAGATCGAGGGCACGCCGCTGCATTGCCACCCGGGCTCGACGTGGCACCCGGCGTCGCAGCCGTCGCCGTTGACGCGGTTGCCGCCGCCCTGGTCGCAGGTTTCAACGTGCCCGAGCTTGGGCTGGTTCTGGATGATCCCGTCGCCGCAGGTGCTCTTGCGACACTGCAGCGCCAGCGTGTCGGTATCCGTCGTCCCCTGCGAGGTCGTCACCTTGTAGCGCAACGTGCGCCGGCCGCCGTAGGTCTTCCCTTTGATCACGCGCTGCGGCACCACCATGGGCAACAGCGGACTGCACAACCCCGCCCCCGTATTCGGCGGGCCCAGGTAGATCGGCGTCGTCC
>CAZTDK010000174.1:0-9857 GCA_964611965.1 uncultured Binatia bacterium (SeqCode)
GCCTACCCGCCGTTCGGCAACTTCCTCACCGTTTCGCGCCAGCAGTTCGGGTCGCTGCATACCTCGCCCGGCCCGATCTACATTCCACGCTTGCCGGAGGAGCGCGGCGGGATGCCGGTCCTCCAGGACGCCATCGCCGACATGGGCGTACGTCGCGGCGAGGTTGCACACGTGACACTGTCGTATCACGTCATGCCCGGTGGTTTGCGATTGCATCGCGCCTTCGAGGCCGCCGGGTGTCTAGTGATCAACGGGGGCACCGGTGCCAGTGAGCTACAGGTGGAAGTGGCGCGCGCCTGGCAAGCGACCGTGTACGCCGGGACACCGAGCTTTCTCGCCAATCTGGGCGACGCGGCGCGGCGCATGGGACTCGACCCGCGGCGCGACCTGTTCTATCGCGTCGGTTTCTCCACCGCCGAGGCACTCCCTCCGGCGCTGCGGCACGAGTTACACGAAACCTTTGGGATCGAGCTGTTCGATCACTGTGGCGAGGCACAGATCGGTCCGCTCGCCGGCGAGTGTCGTGCCCACGAGGGCATGCACCTGCACGCGCGCGATCTCTTCTGCGAGTTCCTCGATCCGGAAAGCGGCGACCCGGTTGCTCCCGGCGGCACCGGCGAGCTGGTGGCCACCCAGCTCGGTCCGCGCGCGCTGCCGCTGGTGCGCTATGCGCCGGGCGATGCCTTCCGGCTGCTCGACGGCGCGTGCGCCTGCGGCGACCCGTCACCGCGTATTGTCTTCGTTGGGCAGGTCGGTGTGATCAAGAAAATCAAAGGCGTGCTCATCCACCCCGCGCAGGTCCACGCCGTCGTCTCCACCTTCGCCGAGCTCGGCCGTTTTCAGATCGTCGTTGAGCATCCGCACGGGCAGCGCTATGAGCGCGCCCTGCTGCGCGCCGGAACACGGCAGACGCCCACCGATCCCCATGCCCTCAAGCGCGCGTTGATCGAACGACTGAAAGCCAACGTGCTCATTCAGATGGATGTCGAGCTGATCCCCGAAACCGAGGTTCCCGAAGCCGCTGGGCCACCGCGATTTGCGGAGGCAGTGCTCGATCGACGGAGCCGCACCGTGTAGGTGCAAGAGAAGGAGAATGGAAGACAGGGAATGGAGAACCGCGAATGGAGAACCGGCTAGCATTGGGAAGGCTGCCGCTTCAACATTGACCAGCTCTCCATTCTCCATTCCCGGTTCCCGGTTTTCCATTCTCTTCTCCGCTTGCGCGGCGCTATGACCGGACAGCCTGCGGCGGACCGCGCCTACTTCGATCCCGCCATCCAGACGATGCCACTGGAGCAGCTGCGCGAGCTGCAGGCGGCGCGTCTCGCGCGCCAGATCGAGCGTGTGTGGTCCGTTCCGATTCCATTCTTCAAGCGCAAGCTCGAAACCGCGGGTCTCACGCGCGCCGATCGACCGACCTTGGAAGATCTCCACCTCATCCCCACCACGCAAAAGGACGAGTTGCGCAGCAATGAGGACGAACATCCGCCGTTCGGGGACTACCGCGGGGCGCCGGTGAGCGCCGCCGTACGGCTCGGTGCGTCGACGGGCACCAGCGGGACACCGACGCTCATCCTGTGGACGCGCAAGGACCTCGAGGTCGACTACGCCGCCTCGTCACGTGGCCGCTGGCGTTGGGGGCTGCGGCCGGGAATGAGCCTGGCCCATGCGCATCCGTTCGGCATGAACGCGGGTGGCTGGCACTTCAGCCACGGCGTCGAAGCGCTCGGCGTACTCAACATTCCGTCCGCCCCCCCCGCCGGGGAGCAATACATCAGGGACGTCCTCGAAGTGTGGCGCCGCTTGCGGCCCGATATGTACCGGCTCTTTGGAAACGTGGCCACCACGTACGCCGACGCGGCGCGCGCCATCGGGATCGATCCAGCGCGCGACCTGAATCTCGGCATTGCCGGGGATCATCCGTCGGAGCAGTACCTCATGGTCAGCTCCGGCCTCGAGGCGCTGCCGCTGCTCGGGAGCGCGTGTGACGAACGCAACGGCGCACATCTCGCCGAAGATCTCGCCATCGTGGAGGTGATCGACCGACACAGCGGCCGCGCCTGCGGCGACGGCGAGCGCGGCAACCTTGTAATCACGGTCCTGGAGAAGGACAACTTTTTGCTACGCTATGACCTCGAAGACATCGTCCGTTGGAACATGAAGCCGTGCGCGTGCGGCGAGACGCACCGGCGTTTGTTCTACGAAGGGCGTGTTCGCGACATTGTCTCCGTGGGCTCCCGCGAGGTGCTGCCGATCGACGTCGCGCTCGTGCTCTACGAGTTCCCCGAGGTGTCGACACCGTCGGCCGAGTACCAGCTCGTGCGCCACACACCGAGCAGCGGGAGTCTCCACGTACGGCTCGAGTACGAGCCCACGCAGGTGAGCGCCGTCGACGGGCTGACGCGACAGCTCGGCGAACGCTTGCGCGACCGCCTCGGTGTTGCGGCGCAGCTGGATCTGCTGCCGCGCGGCAACCTGCCACGCTTTGCGTACAAGGCGGCGCGGGTCGTCGACGAGGCATGACCCAACGCGGCGGCAACGACGTTGCCGCCGCCGGCTACCCTTCTCTATACTCTGTACGTGTGCACACTGGCGATCTACTTCCAATGCGCGCCTGAGTTTCCGGTCGCCGTCGCGGCGAACCGCGACGAGTACTACGACCGGCCCGCAAGCCCACCGGCGCTGATCGACGGCGATCCATGGACTGTGGCGGGAAGAGATCTGCTTGCAGGAGGAACGTGGCTCGGTGTGAACGGCGCGCATCTCGTCGCCGGCCTGCTGAACCGTCGCACCGGTCAGCAACCCGATCCGACGCGGCGTTCGCGCGGCCACCTCTGCCTCGATGTGCTGCGCCATTCAACCGTGGCTGCGGCGGCGGCAGCCGTGTGCAACGATCGCGGCGACCGCTACAACCCGTTCAACCTGCTCATCGCCTCGCCGGACGCCGCGTGTGTCATCGGGAACGTCAGCGGCACCATGGTAATGACCCCGCTGCAGCCGGGCGTTCACCTGCTCACCAATCTTGAGCTCAATGACGCGGAATGCCCGCGCATCGCCAAGTCGTATCGGCTTTTCGCCGCGGCGCGCCAGCTGCTCCAGCCGGGCTCCCTCGCGGCGTACCGTGGCGCGCTCGGCGACATCCTCGCCGACCACTCCACGCCGCTCGATCCACGCAGTCAGGCACTGCCGAACAATCTCTGTGTGCACACCGACCGTTTCGGCACACGCTCATCGACTATGCTCATCTACTCGCAAATGGAGCACGGCTTTCGGCTGTGGCACGCGGACGGCGCGCCGTGCCGCACCGCGTACACCGAGGTTCCGCTCCCTTCATGAGCACGTGGGTGCAGCCCCGGTAGACAAGCGGAACCTAAGACGGTACGCTTCGGCCCCGATGCGGAGACGTGACGTGAGGGGTGGTGGCGTGAGGGCAATTCTCTTACCGCTCCTGGCACTCGCTGCAGCGTGCAGCTCACGGGTTGCTGCTCGGCCTGCAGGGGGGAACCACCCGAGCGCCGCGACGACCGCGAGCCGCCCGGCAGTTGCCGACAGCGACGTCGACGCCGCCGTCCTACGCCAGCAGCTGGCGCAGCGCGATCAGGAGATCGTGCAGCTGCGCACCCAGGTCCAAGAAGCGCAAGCGCGCGAAAACGACATGCGAGCCTCCCTGGAAGACGTCAGCCGGAAGCTCGGCGGTGTGGCGGGTAGTGGCTACGCTGGTAGCCCGCGCTCCACCGCGATGGGTGGACAGAGCGCGGATGCCGGCGAGCGCCCCGACGTCGTCCTGGCCGCCTTGCGTGCGGCGCTGTCGCAGGAGCAGGAGCGCCGCGAGCTCATTGAGAATCAACTGACGCGGCTGAAAGAGGAAACCTCCGCGTCATACATCGGCCCGCGTGTCCCCGAATCGGACTATCTCGCGGTCAAGCAGGAGCTGGTTTTGCTGCGACAGTCGCTGGCCGACGAGCGCGGCGCGCGCGACCGGCTGTCGTCTACGACACCGCCCACGGCGGACGACACGGCGGCGGATCCAGCCGCGCAAGCCGCGGCCGCGGAGTCCACCGATCTGCGCGTTCGCCTCCAACACCTGCAAGAGGAGCGCGATAGCATTGTCGCGTCACTGAACAACAACCTGATGGCGAGCCAGCACCGGGTCACCGAGCTGGAGCAGCAGCTGGGCGCCGCACGCGCCGCCACCTCGCACGCGGAGGCGGCGGCGGCCGCCAACGGTCTGAGCGCGGAAAACCAGTCGCTGCGCGCCCTGCTCGACGAGGAGCGCCGCCGCACGGAGGACTTGAACGCCAAGCTCAAGCTGGCGGCGCGTGTCAATGATCTCATCTTCAAACTGCAGGCGCAGCAAGCCGCGGCAAAATCCGCCCGTTCGAAGCATACCAGCACCAGCACTGTGACCAGCAGCGACGATGAGTGATGGCGTGCGGCGCCTTAGTCTCCCGAGTTCGGGGACAGAGTGAATCGATCCACAGATTGACGCAGAGTTTCACCGACGCACTGTACTCTCCATGAGTCTCTGCGTTCATCGGCGTCGAGCTGCGGATCTTCTTCGCGGTAGCGCACACTCCTCCGATGCCGAGAAAGCGGCGGTCCTATGGCGGCGGCTCCGCCGCATCGTCGAGCCACACGCGGTCGAGGCGCGCCGGCCGCAAGGGATGGAGGCGGAAGTCGAGCACGCGCGGCAGGACGATCTCGTAGCTTACCGGGTGATACAGGAATACCCACGGCGCGTCCGCAATGGCCCGGAGCTCGGCGCGTTGCAGCAGCTCGAGCCGCGCCACCTTGTCAATGGTGCGGGCCGCCTGGTCCAACAAAGCATCGACCTCCGGGTTCCGGTAGTTCGTGTTGTTATTGGTGCCGATATATTTCGAGTGCAACAGCACTTCGAGAAAGTTGCTCGGGTCTGGAAAATCCGCTTCCCAACCGAGGAGAAACATCGGCACCAGATCTGTCTTGCGCACCGCTTCGAGAAACGGCCCCCACGCGATGGGTTTGATCTGCACCGCGACCTTCACCGCCGCGAAATCCTGTTGCAGTGATTGCGCCAGTCGCAGCGAGTCCTCGCTGAAACGGACCCACAAGGTCGTGCTGAAGCCGTCCGGATAGCCGGCCTCCACCAGCAGCTCACGGGCGCGTTGCGGATCGAACGGATAGCCCGGGACCGCCGCGTTGTAGCCCGGCATGTTCGGCGGCACGAGGCCTTTGGCGACCACGCCGCGGTTGTTGATGAGCTGCAGGAGCTTCGTTTTGTTGGCCGCAAAGTTCAGTGCCTGGCGGACGCGGCGGTCGGTAAACGGCGGCATGTCGCAGTTCATGCCGAGATATTGTGTGCGCATGGTGGTGACGTGCCGCAGCAATGCTTGGTATTGGGGATCACGGATGACGTGGGGAAACTCCGCCGGGGGAATGTTCGCAACGTCCAACTGGCGCGATTCGTACTTCAGCCAGGCCAAATCGTCATTCACGCCTACCAAGCGCTGTACACCCGCGAGCCGCGGCACACCGGGCACGAAGTACTCCGCGTTGCGCACGAACACCAAACGCTGTCCGTTCAGCCATTCCTGCAAGCGGAAGGCGCCGCTGCCGACCGGATGGCGGGCGAAATCTTCGCCCCACTCAGCCACCGCCTCGGCCGGTACCGCTGCCGCAAAGGGCATGGCCAGCTTGTGCAGGAAGAGTGGATCGACGCTTTGCAAATGGAAGCGCAGCGTCTGCGCATCGACCACCTCGATGCCGGAGACCGTGCAAGCCGCGTCGGTGCAGTCGGCAGCACCATCGATTCCACGAAAGAACTCCGCGCCCGGTGACTGGGTGTGCGGATTCAGCACCCGCTCGATGGCGTAGCGCAAGTCGGCAGCAACCACCTGCCGCCCGTTGGTGAAGCGCACGTCGCTACGCAGATGGAACGTGTACGTCAAATCGTCCGCCGACGTCTCCCAGCCGGTGGCCAACTCGGGGACGAGCTGCCCGTCAGCGTCGTAATCGACCAACGTGTTGAACAACATCTCCTCGAACTGCCAGGAGGCCGTATCATAGCCGCGCGCCGGATCCAGCGTCGGGATGTCGTCCTTGTCCGCGAGCCGCAAGTAAGGACCAGCGTCTGCCGCGTTGTCGGCGGACGGCGAAGCGCAGCCGGCCAGCAGCACCGCAACGAGCAGCGCCAGCCACCACTTCATGCGCGATCGCTGCGGCGCTCGGTCAGCGCCAGCAGCCCGTAGCCCAGGAAATTGAAGGCGGTGACGGTATAAACGATGGCCAGCCCCGGAAAGACCATCAGCCACGGCGCCAGGCGATAATACGTCTGGCTATCACTCAGCATCCGGCCCCAACTCGGAATCGGTACGGGGACTCCCAGGCCGAGATAGCTCAGACCGGCATCGATCAATACGGTACTCGAGGTGCTCAGGGCTCCCATCACGACGATGGTCGGCAGCACGTTGGGCAGCAGGTGACGCAACATGATCCGCAGCGGCCGGGCCCCCAGCGCGTGTGCCGCCGCCACGAAGTCACGCTCGCGCAGCGACAAGACTTCGCCGCGCACCGTGCGCGCCACCCCTGTCCAGCTGACGATGGCGATAACGATCAAAATCGAACGCAGCCCGGGTGGAAACAATGTGCCGAGCGCGATGGCCAGTAATACCAGCGGAAACGACAGCACCACGTCGGTCAGGCGCATCAATAGCGCGTCCGTCCACCCGCCGAAATATCCGGCGCAGACACCAATGCTCACCCCGATCAGCACGGTAAGACTGGTCGCCACGACGGCAACCACCAGGGAGATTTGCGCACCGTAGAGCAACCGGCTCAGGATATCACGTCCCAGCTCATCGGTGCCGAGCAGATAGGGAGCGCCGGGAGGCAATGGGTCTCCGAGACTGTCAGCAACCGCCTTGAGCGGATCGAACGGCGCCAGCCAGGGCGCAAAGACCGCCGCGATGACGAGCAATGCAACCATCGTCGCTCCGATGATCGCCAGCGAGCGCTGGTCGACTCGGAAGCGGTGCGCCGAGCGTTGCCGGAATGCCGGGCCGCCATCGTCTCCCCGATCAGCCATCAGCGATCTGCGTCTTCATCGCTGGCGGTAACGAATGCGCGGGTCGATGGCAAGGTAGAGGAAGTCGACGAGGACGTTGGCGCCCACCACCAGCAAGGCGCCGAAGAGCACGGTCCCCATGATCATGGGCGTGTCTTGATTGAACACCGCTTCCACCGCCAAACGACCGAGCCCCGGCCAGTTGAAGACGGTCTCCGTGAGCACCACACCACTCATGAGCCCGGCGAAATCGAGACCGAGCATGGTGGTGAGCGGGATCAACGCGTTGCGCAAGGCATGTTTGCCGTACACCTGCCACGGCGGCAGGCCCTTGGCGTGGGCGCTGCGAATATAGTCCTGGCCGAGCACCTCACGCAGATTGGTGTGGAGCAGGCGTGTGTAGGAAGCCGCGTTGCCGAGCGCCAGCGCCACGGCCGGCAACACGACGTTGACGGCCCCGAGCCCACCGAGCGGGAACAGTCGCCAGCGATAGGCAAACAGGTACAGGAGAATCATGCCGACCCAGAACACCGGTAACGACAGCAGCACCAGCGATCCGGTGAGGACGGCAAGGTCGATCACCGAACCCTGTCGCAGGGCGGAGATGCTGCCGAGCACTAGGCCGGCGAGTGCAGCGGCGCCGAGACTCGTCAGTGCCAGGTAGGCCGTAGCTGGCAGCCGATCGAGAATCGCATGCAGGACCGTCTCTCGGGTTAAATACGATCGCCCGAAATCTCCCCGGGCGATGCGCATCAGATAGGCTGCATACTGGACCGGCAGGGGCTGATCGAGACCGAGCTCCTGGCGGATAGTCGCCAGCGTCTGCGGATCGGCTTTGGGCCCGGCCAGCGTGCGAGCGGGATCACCGGGAATGACGAACGCCAGGGTGAATGTCAGGAGCGTCACCCCAAACAAGATGATCACACTCCAAGCGAGCCGCTGCAGCACCGTGATCATGGTCGGGGCACGCCATCAAGCTGCCGCAGCCGCGCGGACGGGCGTCGCGTCTGAGAATGTGTGTTTGTCGTCGCTCCGGGCTCGAGGCAAGCTCAGAACCCGCCGGCCGATTCCCGCGCTGCCTGCCCGGCCCGATTCAAGGCCTGGTTGAGCTTTTCCCGAATGCGATGATATTCCATCAGCGCGCGGTCGGAAATCGGGTCGCCTTCCTGCTCGAGCAATTTGGTGAACGACGTGACGGTCTGGGTGATCTCGCGCAACTCTGCTTCGCTCCACTGCGAGCCCTCCTCCGCTTGCTCGCGAATCTGTCGCAGGAGGCCCTCAACAGACTGAAAGACGCGCTCGCGACTGGCGGCATCGAGCCGCGCTGCTGCCCCGGAGCGCGGCGGCTCGTGTGACCGTGCCGGCTTGCCTGGCTGCGGCCGCTGGCGGCGGCGTTTGCGGCGGCCGCCACCGGAATTGCCGGACCCATGGTTGGAACCCGCGTCGTGACTACCCATGGACAATTCTGAGCCCGTGTCGGCACTACCGTTGTTGGTACTCCCATACGTACTGGGCACCCTTCGGCCGTCCGCACCATTGCTGGTGGACATCGATACACTCTCCCCTTCCGCTTTCAATTACCCGCTTTCCCCATATGCAGCCGCATGGGCCGCTCGGGGGCGAGACCAAGGCACGTCCGCGATCACTCTCTAATGCTGCACCAACTATTTGCGAGCAATTCTTGCACCGTTCAGCCGGGCTCGTCCAATGCATCGCGGACATCAACGGCCCCAGGATTTAGACACGCAGTGTATCCGGCCTTTACCGATAAAGGAAGTTCCTATGCCTGATGAGCGAAAAAAAGTTTCGCGCGGCGAACGCCATGTTGGGTTCCGCTTTCCCTGGTAGCGGCTCAGCGTCCGCGGCGATGGCAATACCGCTGCACGGGAAATGGATCAGGACTCGAAACCTGCCCGCTCACGCAAGCCGTTGCGCCAGGGCTTGCAGCACCGCCGGCACATCGGCACGCGCGTCCAGCACGGCGCGCAATGGATCGAGCGCCGACTGCCAACGCTTCGGCGCCGTGCGCATCGTAAAGCGCAACGGATCGAGGCGTCGCGTCACCTCGCGCCACTCGAGCGGCATGGAGACCGGGCCACCGGGCCGCGGCCGCACCGAGAACGGCGCCACGATGGTCTTTCCAAACCCATTCTGCAGAAAGTCCACGTACACTTTCCCGCCCCGCTCGCCCAACGGCCGTGCGACGGTGGCGATCGCCGGTTGCTCGGTCGCGATAACCCGCGCCAGAACCTCGGCGAACGTCCGGGCCTCTGCGTGGCTCAAGGTTGCACCGAGCGGAATCAGCACGTGCAGACCGTCTTGGCCCGACGTCTTGATACCGTGCGGCATGTCGAGCTCGCTGAGCAGCGCGTGCGCGTGTCGTGCCACCGTCACGACATCCGCAAACGGCGCGCCCTTGGGGTCGAGGTCGAGAATCGCCCAATCCGGCCGGTCGAGTGCGTCACGCCGCGCGCTCCACACGTGCACCGGAATGCATCCCAGATTGATCACGTAGAGGAGTGTCTGCAGATCGTTGCAGATGAAGTAATCGGTATCCTCGACCCGACAGGTCTCCACCCATTCCGGGATGAAGTCCGGCGCGTTCTTCTGAAAAAAGCTCTTGCCGTCAATCCCATCCGGATAGCGCGTCAGGACAACGGGCCGATCACGCAGATACGGCGCCATCAGGGGCCAGACCTGCTCATAGTAGTGCAGCAGGTCTCCCTTGGTGAAGCCATCTTGCGGCCAGAAGACCTTGTCCAGATTGATCAGACGCAGCGGTTGCCGTGCCACTGGAGTCCTGCGGGGCGGCTCC